>JACCZQ010000031.1 GCA_013695905.1 Chthoniobacterales bacterium | reverse complement strand
GACCCTCCTCACGCTGCTGCAGCTCACCGTGACGGTGGCGGTGCTCTACTGGGTTTTTCACGATCCGGAGAAGCGGGCGAAGATGGCCGTCGCGCTCGGGGCGGCAGACTACCGCTGGATCCTGGCGGCGATCGGCACCTATCTGGTGGTGGAACTTGTCGCCATTCTCCGTTGGCACGTCCTCCTGAAGGTACAGAACATTCACCTCTCCCTTCCGCGCGTCACCGGTCTGTTCATGATCGGCATGTTCTTTAATCAATTTCTCCCCGGGGGCACCGGCGGCGACATTGTGAAATCATACCTGCTCGTGAAGGAGACCCCGGGGAAAATGATGGGCGCCCTGCTGGCGGTCTTGTTCGATCGCATCGTCGGCCTCGTCGCGCTGATCTGCATCACCGGCACCTTGATCGGCCTGCGCTACGATTTCCTCGCCCAAACACCGGAGACGCGGAACCTCCTCTGGGCGCTTCTCGCCATCCTCGGCGGCGCCATTGCGAGCCTCGTCGCCACCTTCGTCATCAGCGGCTTCAACCTCGTCGATCGTCTCCCGCAGCGTTTCCCCGGGCGCGAGAAGCTGCGGGAAACCTCCATCGCCTATCATCTCTACGCGCGGCATTGGGGCGCCACGCTGACCGCCTTCGGCTGCTCGATCGTAGCGCATCTCGCGACCTTTATGACGTTCCTTTGCGTCGCCTATGCGTTCCGCGCCAACGTTCCCGCGATGGATTTCTTCGCCATCATGCCGGTCGAGCGCACGATCTCATCGTTGCCGATCAGCTTCGCCGGTGTCGGTGTGCGTGAACACATCCTGCAGGTCATGCTCGGTGGCCTCCTCGGAGTGCCAGCGCCGGTCGCGGTGCTGATCGGCTCCATGAGTTTTCTCGTGATCCTCGCCTGCGCCGCACCGGGCGGAATCGTTTACCTCTTCTACCGCCCGAGCGGAGGAGCAGGTGCAGCGTCGTTGAGCGAGATGGAGGAAGAAGTCGCCCATCTCGAACACGAGATCGCGGAGACCGAGGGCAACGTCGGAGGGGCCGCCGCGCCCGGTGTGTCGTGAGAAAGCCGAAGCGTCCATTCGTCGCCGCCACCTTCGCGATGACGGTCGATGGGAAGATCACAACCCGCGAGAACGCGCCGGTCGACTGGACCTCGCGTGAGGACAAGCAGCACCTGCTGCGGATGCGCGCGCTCGCCGACGCGGTCGTGGTAGGCCACAGCACCTTGAAGGCGGATAACGTGCGCCTCGCGTTGCCGAAAGGTGAGCTGCGCGACGAACGCGTCGCGCGGGGACAAAGCCCCTGCCCCATCCGCGTCATCGTTTCCAATGCGGGCCGGGTCGATCCGAACCTCCGCATCTTCGAATCCACCGTCTCGCCAATCGTAATCTTCTCCACCACCCGAATGCCGCGTGCGAGTCAGAAGCTGCTGCGGGAAAAGGCGACGCTCCACCTCAGCGACACGTCCCAGCTCGACCTCGTCTGGATGCTGCAGCAGCTCCGCACCGAATACAAAGTGCGCACCGTGGCCTGCGAAGGCGGCGCTGCGCTCTTCCGTTCCATGCTGGAACTGGGCCTCATCGATCAGCTGAATCTCACCATTGCGCCGCTCCTCTTCGGCGGAAGCGACGCGCCGACGCTCACCGGGGTCGGGAAGGAATTCCTGCCGGGAAGCGTCCGCTGTTCGCTCGAAAAGGTGAAGAAGATCGGCGACGAGTGTTTCCTCACCTACCGCATTAAACACCGCAAGCGCTAGCCTGGAGGGAAACGCTCCCGTCGTTTCCTCCCCAGAGGCGACGGAAGAGCGCCGCGCCTCCGCGCATTGCCGTCGGACACCGCCACCGCTAAGGTGCGCCGCGTTTCCACAGCAGATGCACACCGGGAATTCCATCCTCATCCAAGCCCCGAAGCAGGCGATCTTCGAGACGGCTGCCAATCTCGAGCTGTGGCCGAAAATTCTCCCGCATTACCGGTATATTCGGTATCTGGAGCGCGGCGATACACGTAACGTCGTGGTCATGGCAGCAGTCCGCTCCGGCATCCCGATTTCCTGGACCTCCGAGCAAATCATCGACCGCGACAAAATGGAGGTGCGCTTCCACCACCTGAAAGCCTTCACGAAGGGAATGCACGTCGTCTGGACCTTCGAAGAAACCGCCCCTGGAGTGCTGGTCAAAATCCTGCACGACCTCAAGTTCCGCGTCCCGGCGCTCGGCCCCATCGCGGAGCCGGTGATCGGCGGTTTCTTCATCCACCACATCGCAGGGAAAACATTGCGCTGCATGAAAGCGCATCTCGAGGCGCAGCAACGGGTTTAACCTCCGGGAAAATGCGAAACGGGACACAACGCAGAGCCGTCATCACCGGCATCGGGCCCATCACCTGTATCGGCACCGGCCGCGAAAACTTCTGGCGCGGCATCCTCGCGGAGAAGAGCGGCATCAGCCGTGTCTCCACCTTCGACACCACAGCCTTCCACGCGCATTGCGCCGGAGAAATCCGGGATTGGGTGTCCGAAGAGCACTTCCCGCCGCACCGGCTCAAGCGCCTCGACCGCTACGCGCAGTTCTCCGTCGCCTCCGCCAAAATGGCACTCGACGACGCCGGCATCACCTACTCCCGCGAGCAGCCGCAGCACCGCATCGGCGTGAGCTTCGGCACCGCCCTCGGCGGAATCTCGAACGCGGAAGATCAGCACTCGCACTTCCTCAAGAAAGGCACCCGCGGCGTGAACCAAACGCTCGCGCTGCAAGTCTTCGGCGGCTCCGCCCATTCGAACATCGCCATCGAATTCGGCTTCCGCGGCGTCGGCACCACGAACTCAAACAGCTGCGCCAGCGGCACCGTCGCGGTCGGTGAAGCGCTCCGTTACATCCGCGACGACTTCGCCGATGTCGTCATCGCAGGCGGGGCCGAGTCACCCCTCAGTCCCCTCACCTTCGGCGCGTTCGCCCTCATCAAAACCATGACCCAATGGACCGGCGACCCGTCGCAAGCGTGCCGGCCCTTCGACCAAACGCGCGACGGTTTCGTCATGGGAGAAGGTGGAGCTTCGCTCGTCATCGAGGAGCTGCAGCACGCCCGCGCCCGCGGCGCACACATCTACGCGGAGGTGCTCGGCTACAGCCTGAACAACGACGCCTTCCACATGACCTCACCGCTACCCGGCGGCGAATCCTGTATCCGTGCCATGCACGATGCGCTGGCCGACGCGCAGTTAGCGCCGGAGCAAATCGACTACGTGAACGCCCACGCCAGCTCCACGCAGCTGAACGACAGCACAGAAACAATGGCGTTGAAGCAGGTCTTCGGCGACCACGCGGAGCGCCTGGCGGTGAGCGGCACCAAGCCATTCACAGGCCATCCCCTCGGCGCGACTGGCGCCATGGAAGCAGCGATCTGCGCCCTTGCCATCGATCAACGTTGGATCCCACCCACGCTAAACCGCACTAATCCTGATCCAACGTGCGATCTCGACGTCGTGCCAAACCAAGGCCGCGCTGCGGACCTGAACTACGTCCTGAGCAACTCCTTCGGCTTCGGCGGCATCAACAGCTGCATCGTCCTCGGCCGGGTGGCCGCCTAATCACGCTAACGACAGGGACCCTGCGGCTAAGCACGCGGCCGACAAACGAGCCCCTCTCATCAGCGTGTCATCCCGACTCGCCGCAGGACGAGGAGGGACCTCGCACAGGCTCCGGCAGCATCACCTACCAATTCGTAAACCCCAGCACCCCGCGCGTGATCCTTCCCCGTCTCCGCGGCTCAGGATGATCGGCTGCGGAAAGGCAGCTGTTGCCAGCCAATCCGTCAATAAATCCTTGCGACTCTCCCCTCTTCCGGCCCGAATGTACAGGACTCCCACATCTCGCCCATCTTGGACGCCCCCCACTCCGGAATTTCCCTCAGCGCCCGAAGGGCGCGGCGGAATAAAGCCCGGAGTGCAGCGCAGCGGAACTCCGGGAAACCACCGCAGGCATTAAACCCAAACCCGTGAAACGGGTGACGGAACTTTCCGCCGTACCTCCGTC
>JACCZQ010000016.1 GCA_013695905.1 Chthoniobacterales bacterium | reverse complement strand
GTGGGACGCTGAAGGGGCCGCTCCACGGTGGTGCAAACGAGGAGTCGATCTACATGCTGAACGAGATCGGGACACCGGATCGCGCGGAGTCCTGGATGATGGACGCACTCGCCAAGAAGAAGAAGATCATGGGCTTTGGTCATCGCGTTTATAAAAGCGGCGATTCGCGGGTGCTGATCATGCGCGAAATCGCGCGCGACTACGGAAGGCGCGTCGGAAAAGAGAATTGGGTGCCGATTTGCGAGACGCTGGAGAAAACGATGGAGCGGGAGAAAGGCCTCTGCGCGAATGTCGATCTCTACGCGGCGCCGGTCTTCACCATGTTCGGTTTCCCGGCGGAGCTGAACACGCCGGTCTTCGCCGTGTCGCGCATCGCGGGTTGGTGCGCGCACGTCATTGAGCAGCACGACAATAACCGCCTCATCCGTCCGCGTTCGCTTTACGTCGGACCGGAAGAGCGCCCGTACCAGCAGGGCGGCGGGACGAACGGCGCCTAACGAGGTAGCGCAAGTTTTCAACTTGCTGGATTTCGGGAGCAAGTTGGAAACTTGCACCACGTTTTCATCCAACATGTCCGCCGAACGATCGCAGTCGCTGCAGGAGAAATACGCGCCGAATAACGCCTGCTTCGGCTGCGGGCCGGCCAACGCCGACGGTGTTCATGTGCGGAGCTTCCCGCGCGGCGACGAAGTCGTCGCCGAGTGGACGCCGCAGCAGAAATATGAAGCGTTCCCTGGCGTGCTGAACGGCGGCATCATCGGCACGTTGCTGGATTGCCACTGCAACTGGACGGCCGCGTGGCACCTCATGCAGCAATCAGGCGCGGAGAGTCCGCCGTGCACCGTCACCGCCGATTACGCGATCAAGTTGCTCCGCCCGACGCCCACGGACGGACCGATCTCGCTCTCCGCGCGAGTCGTCGCATCTTCAGCTGACCGCGCGACGGTCGAAGGCACTTTGCTCAGCGCAGCCGGCAAGCCATGCGCCACCTGCCGCGGCACCTTCGTGGCGGTGCAGGAAGGTCATCCCGCCTTCCATCGCTGGTAGGTGCACGGCTGCGGCGCTCGAACCTCGAGCGCTGGCCAAATCAGCGATTTCCCGGGTTCCCCAGGATCAGACGGCCATCCCACCAGAAGCTGATCACCCCGGTCACAGTGTTGAGGTGCCCTGTCCCCGAGCCGGGGCCGGTGGCGTTCTGGAATTCGGCCCGTCCCACCGGTAATGCGGTAAGTGCCGTCGAGCGTGAATACTCCAAATGTTCCGGTGGGCGTGCTGCGCCACACAGACTCCCCTTCGACTTTGTCGCCATTGGCAGCCGTCAACGTCCAGGAGCCAGGCGGCCGTGGAGTCGGCCTCAGGTCCGCGTCAAGATCCACGTCGCCGTGAATAACCGTCCGGCTCATGCCGAATTGTGAGGCCGGACCGGTTGCGGTGATCTCGACGGTTTTCCGCCCGCTTCCAGCGTCATGGGCGTGAAGCTAAACTGACCCTGCTGTTTGCCTTTGAAAGGGAGTCCCGCGTTCTGCGCCTGAAGGTGGGGCAGCACGCTCGCATGCCCGAAGATGACGCAGCCGATGATGACGAGGTAGAGCCTTTGCTTCCTCCGAAGCGCTGAGCTGGGTGGAAATACGAACCGAGTTTGCGTCGTCATGAGTGCGCCTCTCTTCTTTGCTGCTGATACGTTTCTGTTCCTCAGTGAAGTGAGTGTCAGCGTGCAACTGGAGAGCCTGCGCGCTTACGAGAGCGCGCCGCTCAGGACTCGAAATCCGCTTTCCCAGGCAGGTCGTCGCAGGACAAGGAAACGCCAGTGACTACAGCGCGCGGGTTCGATCTGACGTCGCCGCAACGGTGTCGGCGTGCGCCTCGGGGCTCCGCGGCGGATCGACATGCAGAAATCCGAGCGCGTGCGGCGGTGTGATGACTCGCGTGCCGGCGCGGCGCTGCTCCTCGACGATGCGGTCGCGGAGCGATTTCATTTCTGTCCAGTGCACTTTCGGCCGGAAGTGATGCTCGGCGTGATAGCCGGCATTGAACCACGTCCAGTTATAGAGCCGGTGGTAGCTGCTCACACCCCACGCGATCGGCACGTCAGGATTCCCGCCGTAGTGGCGATAGTAGCCGTTCAAGAACGCGAGGCAGTGACCGAGGTAGTAGAAAGGAATGTAGAAGAGAAGGAACTTCCAGTTGAACCAGGCGGCGACGAGGCAAAGGCAAACCCACGTCGCGATCTCGCAGACGCCGAACCAAGCGTCGAACGGCTTCTTCTTGTAGATCTCGTGGAAGATCTTGCGCGGATCATCGCGGAAGTAGCCGAGGAAGGTGTATTTCCAGACACTCTCCGGCTCGTCGTCATGGCTGTGCCGGTAAATGGAAAGCCAGTCGAGCGTCGCGCCGTGCTCATCCTTGCGGTCGCTGTTCCCCATGTGGTGCCGCGTGTGGATTTGGTCGTAAAACATCTGCGAGAATCCCATCGTGACAGATTCCAGCAGGCTGAAGGCGTAGTTC
>JACCZQ010000532.1 GCA_013695905.1 Chthoniobacterales bacterium | reverse complement strand
GGGTAGAGAACGCCGCGTAATGCTCAGCGTTCTGCGCCGAGACTTCGGCGAACGTCGTCTCGTCGTAGCCGCCGGCTTGTTGATCCCCCTGCCAGGTGTCCACGGCCACAGCGCGGGTGCCGGTGCCGTTTTCCTGCGCCGACTGACAAAACCCGAAGTAACTCTCGCCCCGATCCACCCCCAACTCGACGAGCAGGCGCGGCCGGAGTGCGGCGACGAGGTCGTAGCCGAAGTGCAGATGGCTCGTCCATGCGCCGACGCCGTAAACCCGCGGATGAAACTCGCGCGACGGCAGATGAATGTTGCTAATGTGCGGCTTCATGCGACGTGAATACGCTAAATCCGGAGCGCCAGAATGTCAGCGACCGAACGCTGCGCCGGCCCGGTTTTAGGCCCGGAGCCTACGCTTTCTGATGTTCGAGAAATTTCCAAGCCTGCTTGGATTTCAACCAAGGTTTTATGCGGGAGGTGCGATTGGCCTGCACCTCCCGTTTCTTTACGACGCCGTGGCACTGACGCAGCCGCAGACAATTGTCACCCTTGGTTTCGGCGATGGCCAGGCGCATCTCACCTTCTGTCAGGCGGCGCAGGAAAACGGGCTCGCGGTTCGGGCCGTGGCAGCGCGGCGCGGCGGCGGAGACGAAGCGGACGATGCGGCGTGGAATGAGGCGAAACTCGAAGCACAGAGACTTCCCCCCGATCTGGTGGAGTTTCGGACGGAAGCGCCGCTGGAGTTGGCGGCGACGTTTGCCGACGGCAGCGTGGACCTGCTTCTCGTCGATGATTGCGACTCTGGCGACGAAGTCCGGCGCGAACTGGCGTGCTGGGAGTCGAAGCTCGCGCCGGGAGCTTTGATCCTCTTCCACGGGACGCAGCTCGAGCGCAGTGATAGCCCCCGCAGCGCCTGGCAGGAGTGGACAAATGGCCGCCCCACCGCAGAGCTGACCGCCGGAATCGGTCTCGGGATTGCGCGCCGCTCGGCGACAGAGGAGCAGCCGGAGCTGTTGCAGAAGTTGTTCGGAAATGATGCCGCTGCTGCAGACATCGACGGGCTTTATCGCCTGGCGCACCGGAAGATGGAGGCGGAAGTCCGGGCCGCGAGAGGGGAGCGCGGGTGGGCCGCGCTGAGCGTGCAGAAAGCGTGGATCAGCTCCCTCATGGGCATGGGGATGGAAGCGCAGCGCGTGATGGATCACCAGTCCGACATCATCCGGCATCTGGAGGGCGAATCGCAGCACAAGTCCGCGCAGATTGCGCAAGCGGAGAAGGCGATCGCCGAAGGCAAAGAACGGTTCGAAGCGCTGCACCGCGACCGCTCGAAAGCCCAGCTGATCATGGATGCGCAGGCGGAGCAGTTGCAGACCTGGGTGGCGACGACCGAGAGGCTGCAGGCCGAACGCGACAAGCTGAAGGCTCAGGTGAAAAGCCAAAAGCAGATCCTCCAGGCCGCGAAAGCCGCCTGCCGGAAGGGCGGCAAATGTTTTCGCGAGGTCGTGCCGAAGGGTCCGAAAATGCGTCGCCCGCTGCAGGAACGCGTCCTGCGTGAACTCGAGCGCTGGCCGCGGAATTTCCGGCGTCTCTGGGCTGCACCACCGGCTGCTCCGGCGCGTCGGGAAAAGACTTCGGCGCCGACCGTGGCGCAGGCGGAACCGGTGGAGGACCGCTACGGCGTCTGGATTCGCGAACATGAGCCAAACCACGCCGCCCTCGAGGAGCAGCGACGCAGCTCAGCCTCCTGGCAGGATGGGCCGAAGATCAGCCTGCTCCTGCCGGTGCTCGATCCGCCAGCGGATTTTCTCGAAGCGATGCTCGCGTCGATCGAAGGGCAGACCTATGGCCGCTGGGAACTTTGTCTGGTCGATGCCGGCTCGAAAAAACCGGAGACGATCGAGGCGTTAGCCCGATGCGAGAAGCGTGATGCGCGTGTGCGGCTGGAGCGGCTCCCGGAAAATCTCGGGATTGCCGGGAACACGAATCGCGGCTTCGGGCTCGCGACGGGTGATTTCATCGTCTGTGTTGATCACGATGATTTGCTGCCGCCGTTCGCGCTGTCTGAAATCGCTGACGCGATTCGCGATCGTCCTGGAGGCGAGATTTTCTACAGCGACGAGGATCGGCTGAACGGCGACGGCGTCCGGCACTCGCCCTTCTTCAAGCCGGAGTGGAGCCCCGCGCTTCTTTCCTCGAGCATGTACCTGGGGCACCTCACCGCCTACCGACGGGAGCTGGTGGAAGAGCTGGGCGGGTGGCGGAAAGAATTCGATCTGTCCCAGGATTACGACTTTGCCTTGCGGGCGACCGATCGGCCCCGCGTCATCGTCCACATTCCGAAGGTGCTGTATCACTGGCGCGAGCACGCGGCTTCCGGCTCCGCCGGTGGCAAGCCGGATGCGCGCCAGACGAACCTCGCGGCTCTCGCAGACGCGATGCGGCGGCGGAACCTGCCCGCGCAAATCATCGCGTATCCGACGGCGAACCGCGCGCGGCTGGAGTTCGCCCGGATGCCGCGCGTCTCGATCATCATTCCCACCGACTCCCCGACGCGCGCGCGGCACTGCCTGGAGCAGTTAACCGCCACCGTGCAGTATCCGGACTACGAAGTGGTGTTCGTGACGAATTCGGCGCTGGCCGAGAGGCTGCGGCAAGCCGCACCTTTGGAGGCGCCGGTGCGATTTGTCGCCTACGACAAGCCATTCAATTTTTCGGAAAAGTGCAACGCCGGGGCCGAGGCTGCGACGGGTGAGCGCTTCATTTTCTACAACGACGATGTGGAGACGGAGCAGCGGGATTGGATCGAAAATCTGATCGAGCCGCTGGAAAATCCCGAGGTCGGCGCAGTGTCGCCGAAGCTGCTTTACCGGAGCGGCCGGATCCAACATGCCGGCCTGGTCACAGGCGTTCGAGGCCTGGTCGGCACCGCGTTCCATCAACAACCGGAAGACACGACGATGCACACGAATCTCGCGCAATCGCTGCGCGAGGTGTCGGCGTTATCAGGAGCTTGCCTCGCGCTGCGGCGGGACGACTTTTTTCGCTGTGGCGGGTGGGATGCTGTTCATACACCGATCGCGGCGTCCGATCTGGACCTTTGCTTCAAGCTGCGCGAGGCGGGGCTGCGCTGTCTTTACACACCATTCACAACGCTGCGGCACGCCGGGCATGAATCGATCGGCGACGAGACGGCGAAGACGGATGAGCTGGCGCCGCGCGATAAGTCTTCGATTTATCTGCTCCGCCGCTGGGGCGCCTACAGCACGCACGATCCTTACTTCACCGAAAACATGCGGGACTGGTTGTATGCGGATTCTCCGACGCCGATCCGCATGTGGAGTCCGCCGGGAGTAGCGACGGGAGAGCGGGGCGACCTGCTTTTCGTCTCGCACGATCTCACGTTGAGCGGTGCTCCGCTGATTTTGTGGCAGGTGGCGAAATGGTGCCGCGCGGCCGGGTTCTTCGTGGTCGTGATGGCGCCGGAGGATGGTCCGATGCGGGAGAAATTTCAGACGGCGGAAATTCCGCTGATCGTTGATCCGCTGGTCATGAAAGAGCATGAGTCATTTGTCGATTTTGCGCGCGGGTTTGATGTGGTGATCGCCAGCACCATCTTTGGCGCGCCGGTGGTCCACGCCGCCAAGGCAGGTGGCATTCCCCACCTTTGGTGGATTCACGAAGGCCGGGTGGCGGAGGAGTACCTCGCCGAAAGCGCACGCATGCGTTCGGCCCTCGCGCTGGCGGATGTGGTGGTCACGCCCGACACGCGCAGCGCGCATATTTACCAGCCGTTCCGGACCGATCCGGTGCGCGTGTTGTCCTATGGCATCCCGGACCCGCGCGAAGGAGTGGCTCCGGCTGCGCGCGAGGAGAATGGGCCGGTGCGGTTTCTTCTTCTGGGGAGCGTGGAGCATCGCAAAGGGCAACTGGTCCTGCTGGAGGCGCTGCGGAAGCTGCCGGCGAGCGTGGCCAGTGGGATGGCGTTCGACATCGTCGGGCGGCCACACGATCCAGCCATCGCGGAGCAGGTCAGAGCCGCAGCGCGCAAACTCCCTCACCTCACCTACCGCGAAGGCGTCTCGCATGACGAGGCGCTCCGCCTGATCGCCGGCACAGACGTGATGGTCTCCTGCTCATTGGATGAGACGGGGCCGATTATACTCATCGAGGCGCTGGCGCTGGGGGTGCCGATTCTCAGCACCAACGTCGGCGCCGTCGCGGAAAAGCTGGCCGATGGAGGGGGCGCTCTTTTCGTGCGGGCAGGTGACGCAGAGGCATTGGCCTCGGCGCTGGAACGCTTCGTCACTGAGCCGCACCTGCGGCAGCGGCTCGCGGCTGAGGCGCGCGGCGCGTACGAGCAGCACTTCACCTACGACCGATTCGGCGAAGGATTTGTTGAACTCGTCCGCGAACTTATCTCCTCACGTGCCGCGCCCCTGCAGAGGCGCGCGGAACAAGGCAGCGTCGTCGTTTCATGAGACCGGCGACTGGGGGCATCCCGCTGCGCACCACCGGTGACGAGCGCCCGCCCGAGCGTGATTATGAGACATGGCGGGCGCGCTATTCCGCTCCGACCCCGGCGAGCCGCGTCGCCATCCGCCGAGCGATTCGGCAGCTGCGGCGGCACCCGTTGTTCTCCGTAATCCTGCCGGTTTTCGATCCTGATCCAGCTCTGCTGGCGCAGACGATCGAGCACGTTCGGCAACAGAGTTACGGGAACTGGGAATTGTGCATCGCCGACGATGCTTCGACCAATCCGGCGGTGCGGGAGGTGCTCCACTCCGCGGCCGCAAACGATCCTCGGATCCAAGTGACCTTTCGCGAAGTGAACGGACACATCTCCGCCGCTTCAAATACTGCGCTGTCGCTCGCTCGGGGTGAGTGGTGCGCACTTCTGGACCACGACGATCTGCTCCATGAAGATGCGTTCGCGCATGTGGCGCGCGAGGTCGCGGATCACCCCGACGCGGGAATCATCTATTCCGACGAAGACAAGATTGATGCCGCCGGCGCCCACTCCAACCCCTACTGCAAAGGCGACTGGAATCATGACCTCTTTCTTGGTCAGAATTTCATCAACCATCTCGGCGTCTATCGGGCGTCGCTGCTTCGGGAGGTGGGAGGCTTCCGCGAAGGTTTCGAGGGTTCGCAGGATTATGACCTCGCGCTGCGCTGCCTCGAGCGCCTGCGCGCCGATC
>JACCZQ010000065.1 GCA_013695905.1 Chthoniobacterales bacterium | reverse complement strand
GCCGTAGCCTAAGGTCTTGTTGCCCACAACGCCGGCCCAGTTGATGCCGTAGCTTTGCCGCGGATTCGCGGTCACTTCCACCAGGCGGGCTTCGATCATGACCTGCTTCGTGGGTCGATCGATCTGCACCAGGAGCTGCCGGATCGAAGCGATGTTGCTGCTGGTCTCGCGGAAAAAGATGGTGTTCGTGCGCTCGTCGATTTGCGGTGGTTCTTTGCTCTGGAGCTGTGCGGCGAGCAACGGCGCCGTGTCGGCCGCGCGCGAGTAGCTGAACTGGTAGCTGTCGCTCTCCGTCGGCTCGGCGGTGCGCTCGGCGCCGGTCTTGATGTAGTAAACGTTGTCGCTGCGATCCATGAAGAGACCCTTCGCCTTCACGATGATCGCGATGGCCTGCAGGGCAGTCACGTCCTCCAGACGCATCGTGACGGTTGTGCCCGGCGGGATCTGGTCGCTCACGACCATGTTGATCTTCGCCTGGCGGGCGAGGAGCCGCAGCACCTGGCCGACATCGTCGCCCTGGAATTCACGCACACCCACGCCGCCAGTGTCGGCCATGGGCTCGACCGGCTCGATCGCCGTGGTGGTCGTAGTGGTGCTGGTGGCTGCGCCGGGTGCCGGCTGCGGAGGCGCGGTCGAAGCCTGGACCAGCATCATGGATGAGTCGTTAGACATGCTGCCAGCCGGTGCGGCGACAGGAGGGAGCGGTGCAGATGCTTCCAAGCTGGGCGCGGCGGGCACGGTGGTCGTGGTCGGCGCTGCCGGGGAGCTGATCTGCGCGTGAGAAACGGACAGGGCACTGAGCAATGCCGCCGCTCCGCAGACGAATTGTTTAAGAGTGGACATAGTATGATGGAGAATGATGACTGCGGAAGTTTCTAAAGCACGAAGCAGACCAACCCTGTTGAACTTTATTCCCGCCTCTGATGCTTGAGTAAAAACCGGAGGGGCGGGGGCTTCGGACACGGACAATCCCGCGCGGTCCCGTGCGGGAAAACGACAGCCGGAGCGGTTCTGGCGCGGGAGAGTTCGCGGAGAGCCGGCTCGGCAGGAAGCGCACCTCCACCAAGGTCTCTGATCCCGACCGATCAGGAGGCGGGCTTCACCTTGAGGCGACGCCTTTTGCCCGTGAAGAGCGCCTGCCCGAAAAGACTACGCTGCGGTGGCGAAACCCGCCGTGTTGCTGCCAGTCGGCCGGAATTCCGGCGGCGGCATCTCGTTCACGAGCTTCACGATGCCGTCCTGCCACTTCTGCGTGATCTCACTTAGATAGCGATCGTCCCGCTCCAGTCGCGCACGCATGTTCGCCCGCAGCGAATCGGTTTCATAACACAGGATGTCGATCGGCGGACCAACCGAGACGTTGCTTTTCATGGTCGCGTCGATCGAGATGATGCCGAATTTCACCGCGTCCCGAAGATCCGTTTCATAGCTGAACCCGCGATCGAGAATCGGCTTCCCATACTTCGTCTCGCCGATCTGCAAAAACGGACAATCCGGCGTGGCATGGATGCTGTTTCCCTGCGGATAAATGAGATGGACTTCCGGTGGAAATCCCGCGATCTGGCCACCGATGATGAGATTGATATTGAAGGAGAATCCATCCGCCTCCAGCGCCGCCCGGTCGCGTTTTTCCACCTCTCGCACCTTGGAGCCGACATAGCGCACCGTCTCATAAATCGTGGTGCGATTCATGATGTGCTCACGCGCTGGATCATTCCCGCTGAGGGCCAAATCTTCGTCGATCAACGCGAGCGTCGCCTGGGTCAGCGAGAGATTTCCGGAGCTGGCGATGCAGATGACGCGATCACGCTGCCGCTCGAAGACGCGCATTTTGCTGCGCATCGTGATGTTATCCATCCCCGCGCTCGTCCGTGAGTCGGACAGAAACACCGCCCCCTTGCGGCAGAGCATCCCCAGGCAATACGTCATGAGAGTTTCTTCTCGTCGGGATCGATCACTCTGCCCTGCACGTTCTTAATCTGCGCGTGATGCGTCAGCACGTGCACGCGTCCGTCGCTCCCGCGAAAAAACGCGCTGAGCATCCAGCTGATGATGCTGATGACCAGCGCCCCCCAGAAGGCGCTGGCAAAGCTGTCCACGCGCAATCCCGGAACGAAGGTGGGCACCCAGTACAACATCAGCGCATTGATGACGAGAATGAAGAAGCCTAACGACACCAGAATCAGAGGCGCCGCCAGCAGCAGCAGCACCGGGCGGACAAACGCATTAAAGATCCCGAGCAGCAGCGCGGCGCCGATCGAAGTGAAAGTGCTATCGAGCGCCATGCCCGGCACCAGCCACGCGGCCACGAGGACGGCGAATGTTGTGATGATCCACCGGAAGACAAAGTGCCGCACCCGCGAACCGTAGGCGAGAACGCCGCCCGGACGCAACCGGTTTACGAAAATCCGCTTGCAAACACCGGCCTCTCCGGCCATCGGTCTCGCATCAATCCGACAAACAAAGTGCGCAAAAATTCCAAGACCGAATCTTCGACCGGGAGTAGCTCTGCTGACGCGGCCCCGTCTTCAACATCTGAAAACCCGACAGCCGCTCCGCAGCCGAAAAAGCGCGCGTCCAGCCGAAAAGCGACCGGCGGTAAGTCAGCAACGAAGAAGAGATCCGCTGCCCCGGCATCCAAAAAGTCGGCTGCCAGACGCCCGGCGAGAAAGAGCGCATCCTACGAACCTTCCGACGCAGATATTCGTCTCCGCGCCTACTTCATCGCCGAACGACGGGTGCAGCTTGCCTTACAGGGCGACCCATCGCGCGATTGGATCGAGGCGAAGCAGCAACTGATGCAGGAGCATCAGTCCGCGTCGCAATAACGGCTCCCGCGAGCATCTGCGGCCTGCATCTGGCCGAGTCGCGGGCTCCGACTCGCGTCTGGCCTCGCTAGGGGTTTGTCAGTGCTGAGGTGATGGGACCAGGGAATATGAAGCGCGCAGGGTGAGCGCCCGGAGGGCGCGCCGGAAGGAAGCCCGGAGTGCAGCGGCAGCGGAACTCCGGGATCACAGCCAGGAAAAAGA
>JACCZQ010000501.1 GCA_013695905.1 Chthoniobacterales bacterium | reverse complement strand
GCCTCTGTGTTCCTGCCAACGGATGAAGCCGCTATGGGCGTTCACTCCGACCCAGGTGACGGCGACGACGAGAAAAGCCCAGCCGGTGCGCTGCAGCTGGCCGGCGATTTTGAGGCGGTACTTGTGGAAGTAAACTTCGCGCGCGGTGAGGAGTCGCCACGCCTTTAGCGCGAGGAACGTGGTCACCGCCGCGGTGCCGAGCGCCATCAGAAATGGCACCAGCCCGTAGACATTCCGCACCGCAAACAAGCTGCCGAGAAACACCAACGCACCCGCGATTTCCTCCGGCCAGGTGAGGGAGTAATTCTTCGGCACCTTCGTCCCGGTGGAGAGCCCGAGCGCCGGTCGGCCCCAGCCGAAGTAGAGCGCCTCCTTCGGGCAGACGCTGACGCAATCCATGCATTTCATGCAGCCGGGATCGACGACCATCCCGTATTGCTTCACCTCCGCGTGCACGAGCACGTTCGACGTGCAGGTGGCGGTGCAATGCCCGCATTGCTCGCAATCATCCGTCACGCGAATCCGCGCCGGCGCCAACGTATCCGCGAGCCGGAAGAACCCACCATACGGGCAGGCGTAGGTGCAGAATCCCTTCATTCCCATGAAGTAAACCGTCACGAACCCGCAGATGAACAGGAACGGGATCGCCACCGCGACGGTCGGAAACGTGCCCCAGAAATTCTCCGTCACGATGTGATTCGTAAACGTGGGAATCAGCGGCCCCGGCTCCGGCGCGAAGAAGATCCGGTGCACCGTCGGCCACACAAACATATAGAGCGCCGCCCCCAGCGGCACGTAGATGAGCAGCCGCGAGCGGAACGGCTTCGGCGTGATCCCGACCTTCTTCAACATCCACGCGCAGCTGTCTTGCAGCGCGATGACGTGACAGCCCCACCCGCAGACGAAGCGGCCGAAGATCAGCGTCGCCAGGATCGCGAGCGAGAAGAAGATGAAGCCGGCATTGATCGCGCCGCGCTGCAGCGTGTGCATCGCTTCGGACGGCTCGATCGGCGAAATCGTGCGGCCCATGATCACCCACTGGATGATGTGCGCGATCATGATCAAGTGGACGAACGCGAGCGCCGCCGCGCGCCACCGGCTGGTCTTCGACTTGCGAATCGCGGAGCCGGGAGCGGGAGCGGAATTCTGGCGCGGGAGCGGTGCGGACGCTCCGGGCGGCGTCGCGAGACGCGTGTCACAGCCGGGTTTCAAAGGAGGAACGGGAGGGGGGTGAAGACGTGTGGGAGAACGTTATACGGTCGCTGCGAAAGATACCCGCGGAAAAGTAACAGAACATTCACTCTTCTCTTGAGGCGAAACGTTGATTCTGGTGTAATCTGCCGCTTCCCCCGGGAATCACCTGTCGCAAAGGGCACTCTGCGGCGCAAACACAACAGACCAAAACACCTCCAGAACTAAATGAAGCTTACCGCCTTCCGATTCATCCTACCAGCGCTGGCGCTGGTCGCCATCACCTCGGTGACAATCGCTCAGCTGACGAAGCGTACCGCCACGCCCAACCCGGAGAGCGGCACCTTGGAGACGATGATTGTCTCCAGCGGCACCGTCTCCCTTGATTTAGACGTGGATCGACTGAACGGCGCGAAGGGAGAGGCGGGTGCAGATCGCCAGACGCTGCGCTTCGATGCGGCCGCGGATTCATTCTTCCCGCTGATCGTGTTCAACGATCAACTCCGCGGCGCGCAGCCCGGCACGATCGCGTTGTCTGCGAAGAACACCACCATCCTTCCGGCAGCGCTGACCGCTTCGCTGCACAATCTCGTACTCGAGAGAACGGCACATGATGAGCGTTTCGAGCTCGTGGTGCGGGACGCGCAGAGCGGCTTCGTGTTTTTTAACGTGGAGGGGAACTCCTACGAGTACGATGCGCAGGCGCAGTCGGTGCAGGTGAAAGATGCGCGTCTGCTCGTCTCACCACAGTTTGCGCAGAGCCTCGGCTGGCCGGCGAATGCCGATTATCTTGTCGGCAGCATCAGCGTAGCGGCGAATCTCCGCACGATCGAGGTGCGGACGGTGGTGAACGGCGCGGAAGAATCCGCGACTTTGCCGGCGGCGAAATCCACCGGCACGGAAGCATCGGCAGCGTCTTCGGGGCCGGACGTGATCGTCGGCGATCTGCCCTCGATGGCGCAGTTCGGCAGTGCCGTGGCAGGTTATGTGGGGCTGGCGATCGGCACCACCTCCTGCAATATGGGCAACGTGGAGTTCAACTGGTTCGCGATGCCGAACACGGATCACCCGGTGATCCCGCAGAATTTCTACCGCATGAGCGGCGGACCTGATAATGCCCGGCGTTTCGAGCAGATTGGCCAATCCTGGCTGAAGCATGGCTTCACCGCCCTGCAGCAGAACGCTTGCGGGTTTGGCTGCGTCTCTTCTGGGACTGGTTCGCGCCTCGGAGTCGGATGCTCCGATCCCTACAGCGCCAGCTTGAACTCAAGTCAGAGCGGTCTCGGCTCGCGTGCGTGGGTGAACCCGTTCACCGGAGCCTTCCCATCGACCGCGAATAATCACAGCGGCCATACGCACG
>JACCZQ010000488.1 GCA_013695905.1 Chthoniobacterales bacterium | reverse complement strand
GCCACAAAGCGCACGCCGAAATACTGGTGATATTTTGCGCCCTTCTTTTCGATCTTCTCGTTCACCACTTCGAACGCGATGAAGTGCCGCAGGTAATGGAGCAACCGCTCCTTCGGGAACAGTCCTTCAATGAGAGTCTTCATGGCGCCGGCAGCGCTCTCCACGACCGATCGTCCGTCGACACTTTTCCACGGCGCATACCATTCCCACGGGGCCGTCCACATTCCGTGCACCGTTGAGCCGGCCGCGTGCGGTGTGTCGTCCTCCGCGTGGCCTACGAGCCCGCCGTCCGACACTATGACCAGCGCGTTGAAATCGAACAACTGCGCGATGCCGGAGCGGTAGTGCTGCACCTGGTTGAATGCGCCGAGTGTATTCGGCTCCTCCTCGTAGGGATTCTTCAGCTCGAAAAGCACGAGCGGCAGACCGTTCACGTAAATCAGCACATCGGGCCGCCGGTCATTCTGACCAAAGCGCGCAGCCAATCCGTCATCACCACATCGCGCAAATCCCGCTCGATCTCGCCGCCGTATTGGTAGCGGTAACCAAGCGCGCGGAGACGGTCTATCGTCGTCTCCTCAAACTGCGATTGGGTTCCTTGGTTGATTTCACGCCAGCCGGTAGTGAATGGAACGACTCGTGCCTTCGCGCACCACCAATCCTGCTTCCATCAGCGGTCGCAGCAGATCGAGCGTCCCCTGCCTCGAGACTCCCAGCGCCTCGCGCAGTTTTACCGGCGTCATCCTTGGATTTTTGCTCAGAAGTCCCAGCAATTGCTCCTGTTTTGGACGCAGCACCAGCCTGCGACTCTGCGCCGCGGCGGCGATTTCCTGGATCCGTTGCCACACCCGTTCCAGCGTCACCTGCAAGCCCTCCGCCACGTATTCCAGCCAGCTCGTCAGGTCGCCATCCGCCTTTTCCACCTCTTCGAGCGCCGTGTAATAGCGCGGGCGATCCTCCCAGTAAAACTCATCCACCGAGAAAATGTGATGCGTATCGAAGCCGCGCCGATACAGCTCCCAAAGCGCCAGGGCGCGTCCCGTCCGTCCGTTGCCATCGGCAAACGGATGAATCTCCTCGAAGCGGAGGTGCAGCACGGCCGAACTCAACACCGGAGAAACTTCCAACGCCTTCGAATTCCACCATTCGAGCAATTCGAACATGAGGCCCGACACGTCCTCGGGTGCGGGTGGCACATGCCGTCCCACCCGGACCTGAATCGATCGGTATCGGCCCGCCTCGCCCTGATCCATCACCCCGCCCGCCATGATTTCGTGGAGCCGAAAAATCTCCTCATGCGTGATCCTCGCCGTGGGCGGCTGGCCCTCGATGTAGCGCAGGGCCGCGAAATAATTCAGCACCTCCCGCCGCGGCTTTTCACCCGCGGCGGGCACATACGCGCCATCGGCCACCGCTCGCACCTGTTCCAGCGTCAGCGGATTGCCTTCAATGGCGGTTGAAGAATGGGCGTTGCGCGTCCGGGCATCTTTTTGCAGGCCCGGAATCCAGGCCACCTCGACGGCGGCCCCGGCAATTCGAGCCTGCACCCGCGCAATCACCTCCACCCGCGACAACAGCCGGGACGTGATGAGGAACTGCGGCTCGTAGCTCACTCGCGCATGGTGAACTTGCGCACATTTTCCGTCAAGTTTGCGTCAAGCTGGCGATTTGCCTCCATCCAGCATTGGTCAAGTCGCCGCCGCCAGATTTTCAGCGTCCTTCACCCGCAGTTCGCCGGAGAGCAGCTTCGGCAAAAGCGTGTCGCGCAGCGCGAGGGTCAGTGATTCGCGATCGTTGGCGAGTTGCTTGGCGTAAAGCGCGTCGATCTTGGCTCGCGGCGGTGAGCAGTTTGTCGGGAGACAGCGCGAGCTTCGCTTCGGAAAGATGCTCGCGTTTGATGTGGCCCATCGTCGTCGCCGTCGGCGGCGACATCCTGAAAGAACGGCATCGCTTCGCGCAGCGCGTGATGGACGAACCACTGCGGGAATGTGTCGCAGACGACTTTGAAAATGTGCTGATTGATCAGCGCCTCGTCGCGATGCCAGCGATACACGTCGAGCGAGCCGGACCGTGCGAAAGCAGGTCCCCGGGTTGTGCGACGTTCTCCGGCGCCGCGGCGAGGTCGTGATATACGGTCGAGCCGCCGGGGCCGCGTTTCAGGAGAAGGAAAAAGGCACCCTCGCACCCGGCAAACTCGCGGACCTGACGGTGCTCTCCGCCGACATCATGAAAATCCCGGAGCCGGAGATCCTCCAAACGCGCTGCACGATGACGATCATCGGCGGCGAGATCGTTTTCGAAGAAAAGAGCGGTAAAACGGCTACTCGCTGAAGGTGGCGAGCGCCATCCCGTCTGCTTGTTTGCCGGAAGGAATTTTGTCGGTGACCTCCATCGTCTCCAGATTGAAAACGGCGACGGTGTTGTCACCAGTATAGGCCACAAAGGCGCGCCGGCCGCCGGGCTCCACCAGCACGCCGACCGGAGCGGTGCCGGTGCTGACGCGTTTGATCTCCTGCTGGCTCTCCACATCGAACACCGCGAGTTCATTCGACTTGGCGCACGGCACCAGCACCCGCTTCCCGTCCGGCGTGAACTTCACCCGAATCGGAAATCCTGCACATTTCATTGTCGCCACCACCTTGTTCGTCGCGGTGTCGATGACCGAGAGCGTGTCGGCCGCGCGGTTACTGGTCCACACCTGCTTCCCGTCGGGCGAGACATCGATCCCTTCGCATTCGGCGCCGGTCTCGATGTGTGTCACTACTTCGCCGTTCTGGAGATCGATCACCGTGGCAGTGCCGGAGCCGATGTCAGCGGTGTAGATCGTTCGGTCGTCGGGCGTCAGCGCAAGCATGTGCGTCCCTTTCTTGTCGGTATTGAACGAGCGAACGATCTGCTTCGACTCCACGTCCACCTCAATCACCGTCTGACTCTTCTCGCACGTCGCGTAGAGTTTGGTGCCGGCGCGGTTCAGCGCCAGCCCGTGCGGCGCGCGATGCTCGCCAAGTTCGATCCGGCTGGTCTCCTTATGCGCCGGCACGTCGATGACGGAAATGCTGTCGCCGGGTCCCTCATAGTTCGCGACGAACGCAGTGCGACCGTCCGGCGTTGCCACCACTTCGTGCGGTCCTCGCCCCGTCGCGGTCTTCGCCACCTCCTCCAGCGTCGCGGTGTTCACGAACGAGAGCGTGTCCTCCGACTTGTTGCCGATCAGGAGCAGCGACGTTTTTGCCTGCGCCAACGATCCGCAGGTCAGCAGAACAACGACGAAGAGGGAGAGAGCCTTCATGCCTCCGACCCTACAGAAACGTTGCCAAAAATGAAAATGGCAACTCCCGGCTGCAAAATCGAAGCGGAAGTCGGGCCGTGGAGGATTCGGCGCGGTGTATCGCGCCCGCCGTGCCGACGGCAGCATTGTCGCGGTCAAAGTCATGCTTTCCCGCGTGGATGCGGACGACGAGGCCATCGACAAGTTCAAACGTGAGGTCGCGGTCACCGCGAAGCTCCAGCACCCGAACATCGTCCGCGTCCTGGAGAGCGGCGCTTCGGGCGCAGTCTTCTACTTCATCATGGAGTTCTGCGACGGCGGGAGTGTCTGGGACTTGATGCTCAAGGACCACGGTCGTCTGTCGCTGGCGCAGGCCAAGCCGATCATCCTCGGCGCGCTCGAAGCTCTCGCCTACGCGCACGACCAGGGATTCGTTCACCGCGACCTCAAGCCGCAGAACATCCTGCTTTCACGCGGTGCAGTGGCCGCGCCCGTGATGCTTTCTAGGACTCATCGGCAGGCACCAGCACGCGCTGCGTTCGGAAAATGCGCCCTGAAAATTCCTTCTCCCGCTCGCGCAAACGCCGGCCCATCTCGAACGGGTCGTGGTTACATTCAGCGGAAAGCTTGCGGCGGACTTTCCGCAGCCATTCCAGTCCGTCGTCGTGTATCGCGGTCTTTGTTGCGGTCTTCTTCATACGTCGAGTTCCAGCATTTCAAATGGCGTCACCAGCAGCGGCGTCTCGTAGCCCAGCATCGCATTCACACTCTCGATGTGACCGCGCTTGTTCGCGTTGGCGATGTGCCGACAGTTCCATGTCGCGAGAATAGCACAGCGGTGAAACGTGGCGAGCGCCAGATGCCGCGCGTCTCCCGTCGCGTCTCCCGGCATCACCTTGTGCTTCATATAAACCGCGACCATCTCATCCACTGCCTCCGAGGATTGGAGCAGCGGCAGCGGGTCAATCAGCTTGATGCACTTCGTCCGCTTCGCCGCCGGTGCCTCCTCCAGCTCCGCAATGACCGCGAGCGAAGTCACCAATTCATCCCGCAGCCGCGCGACATCCCACCATTCACATGTCCATTCCCGCCGGGCCTGAAACTGCGCCCGCGACCGCGTTTCGTAGTAGAAACTCGGGATGCTTGTTTCGATGTAAATGAGCTGGCTCATCGGTTACACCATCATCGCAACGCGCGTCCTGCGCTGACAAGGCGCGAAAGTTCGAGGACGACGCGCGTCGCGTCGCCATCTGCACCGTCCATTTCGTGAGTCATCTCTTAAGTTTGGAATTTCAAGCACCTCGTCAATGTCCCCCGCGAAGCCGGTTTCAATGCGGCGAACCTCTTGCGTGGCTATCCGCCCGTCCGTATCGTCAGCCCGAAAGAATTGATCCATGCCCACGACGCCGACCAAGACCTTTAAGGCGGTGGAAATGTCCCGCTGCTTGCGCGAAGAAACCAGCCGCAAACTCGCCACGCTCACACGCCGCGACGCATCGCGCTTCTCAACGCGCACCTGTGCCCCGCCGCCCCGCACTCTCCCGCAGGTGCCGAAAAATCGTGCATCCTCCGCGAAGAACCGCCGAGGTCGTGATGAACGAAAACGAAATCCTCGCTGAAATCCGCCACCTCCGCGACGAGCACGCCCGTGGGTGTGGCTACGATGTTCAAATCCTGGCCTGACACCTCTGCAGTGCGACCTATTCATCGGTGCGGGGGTCCGGCTGCGCCGATGGCGGGATGACATTCTCACTAGCCGTCTGAAAGCCGAAACCTTCCAATGCTTTTTGCACAAGAGGGTCTCCGATATTCTCGCGGATCGGGCGTCCAATTATTTTTCTTCCCTTCGGGGCTTTGCTTGCGCGGATTGCAGCGTCTAACCTGCGCTTCGCCTCCGCGCGACGGTGCTGCTCTTGGCCGCGAAGAATCTCGATCATCTCCTTCAGCGCCGCGGTGTTCACGAACGAGAGCGTGTCCTCCGACTTGTTGCCGATCAGGAGCAGCGATGTTTTTGCATGCGCAAACGATCCGCAGGTCAGCAGAACAACGACGAAGAGGGAGAGAGCCTTCATGCCTCCGACCCTACAGAAACGTTGCCAAAAATGAAAATGGCAACTCGCTGCCCGGCGACAACGGTCCGCGGCGGCTGGGCGAAGAAAATGGAGCCTAGGGGAATCGAACCCCTGACCTCCTCAATGCCATTGAGGCGCTCTACCAACTGAGCTAAGACCCCGAATTATCTATGAAAACATTCCACGGAGACACCGCCGAAATCCGTTTCTTCCAGCGCTTTTATCGTGTCTCTCCTGATGTTCATCAAACGGCGTTTACTATGCGCGGATCGCGGCGCGCGGCAAACGAGGGCCGGCTTTTTCTGGAGGTGCTCACCGGACCTGCATTTCGACGAAGTGTTCGGTGTGATCGTCCAGCAACGGGATCGTTTCTCCGGCCAGGGCCTGCCCGTCAAGAGATAGTTTATGCGTGAGAGCCGGCCCCTCAGCGAGCCGGGAGATGGTGATGTGATACACGGTGTGCCGGAAGCGATAGTGAACTTTGTAGGTGGTCCAGCCTGCCGGGAAACGAGGGATGAGACGCAATTTGTCGCCCTCCAGTGTCACGCCCAGCAGTGTTTCGACCAGGAGCCGGTACATCCAGCCGGATGATCCGGTGTACCATGTCCAGCCCCCCCGGCCAATGTGCGGAGCCACGGCATAGACGTCGGCGGCCACGACGTAGGGTTCGACTCTGTAGGTGGCGATTTGCTCGGGGGTGCCGCCGTGATGGACCGGGTTCAGCAGATCGAAGAGTTCCCAGGCGCGCTCATTATCGCCGAGGAGGGCGAAGGCCATGGCGGTCCAGATGGCGCCGTGGGTGTACTGGCCGCCATTCTCGCGCACCCCGGGGATGTAGCCCTTGATGTAGCCAGGATTTAACGACGAGCGATCAAAGGGCGGATCGAAGAGCTGGACCAATTTTGCCTCGCGCCGGATCAAACGTTGCTCGACGGCTTCCATGGCCTGTCGGGCACGGTCGGGATTGCCAGCGCCACTGAGCACGGACCAGCTTTGGGGCAGGGAATCGATCTGACATTCGGGATTGGTCTGGGAACCAAGCGGCTCCCCGTTGTCAAAATAGGCGCGGCGATACCACTGACCGTCCCAGGCGTTTGCCTCGATGTTCTTTTGTAATTCCTCTGCCTGGGAGAGGCAGCGTTCCGCGAAGGCGAGGTCTTGTCGCGTCCGCGCCAGCTCGGCGAATTGCGTGAGCACATCGTAAAGAAAAAAGGCCAGCCAGACACTTTCGCCGCGGCCTTCATTTCCCACCATGTTCATGCCGTCGTTCCAATCGCCGCTCCCGATCAACGGCAGGCCGTGGACGCCGAATTTCAGGCCGTGCTCGATGGCGCGCACGCAATGTTGGTAGAGCGTGGCCGACTCCTGGGAGAGGTTGGGCAGATCGTAATAGGCTTCCTCTTCCGGCATCACCGGCCGGGCCTCGAGGAACGGAATCTCTTCGTCGAGCACGCCGGTATCCGCGACACAGGAGACGTAGCGGCAGGTGACGAAAGGGAGCCAGAGATAGTCGTCGGAGAAATGCGTTCGGACACCCCGGCCGGCGGGTGGATGCCACCAATGCTGCACGTCGCCTTCGCGGAACTGATGCGCGGCGGCACGGAGCAAATGCTCGCGGGTGAGGGCGGGCTCGGCATGCACCAGCGCCATGACATCCTGCAACTGATCGCGGAACCCATAGGCGCCGCCGGACTGGTAGAATCCGGTCCGGCCCCACAGCCGGCAGCCCAGCGTCTGATATAACAACCAACCGTTCGCCATCACATTCACGGCGGGGTCGGGAGTGTCCACGTTCACGGCGCCGAGGGTGCGGTTCCAAAACTGATGGACCCCATCGAGGGCAACGGCGCTGGCTTCCGCCCTGCGAAAATGTTGAATCTGATGCTGCACTTCGCCCGCGGTGCGACCAACCCCGAGGCGGAACCTTGTCTCTCGTTCCTGCCCGTCCGCCAGATCGAAAGCGACCTGCAACGCGCCGCAGGGATCGAGCCCGGCCCCGACTTTGCCGGAGAGGCGCGTGCGCCGCAGGGCCGCGGGTTGCGCAAGGCTGCCGTTCCGTCCGAGAAATTCCTTGCGGCTTCCGGTCAGGGTGCGGCTCGGGTCGGTCACATCGAAGAACACGATGCGATCCGGGAATTCGGTGTTGTAAAAATTGCGGGCCAGCAGGGCGCCGGTCTTCAGATCCACTTCTGTCTGCACATTGAGCAGGGTCTTGTGCCGCAGGTCACCCAGGACCCATTCGCAGTAACCGGTCACGGACAACCGTCGCGGACGGCCCGAGACATTGCGCAACTTCAAGTTGGTGAGCTTGATCGACGCGTCCATGGCCACGTAAACCCAAAACTCGGAGACGATGCCGTGCTCGAAGTGCTCGAAGACGGTGTAACCGAAACCGTGACGAATGACGTACGGGGTGGCGCCACGCGCGGGCCCCGGGGTTGGCGACCAGAATTGCCCGGTCTCTTCGTCACGAATGTAAAAGGCTTCGCCAGTGGTGTCTTGAACGGGGTCGTTGTGCCAGGGCGTGAGTCGGAATTCATGGGCGTTCTCAGCCCACGTGTAGGCGCTCCCGCTTTCGGAAACGACGGTCCCGAACGATGGATTCGCCAGCACGTTGACCCACGGAGCGGGCGTGTTCTGGCCGGGGTGAAGCGTGATGACATACTCGTGGCCATCCGGGGTAAAACCGCCGAAACCGTTGTGAAACGTCAACTCGCGCGGAGCGAGCGGCGGCGCCGACTCGGGCCGCCCGGGACGGGTCGTGAGCGCCGGGATCAACGGCTCCAGAACGCTGAGGTGCTCCAGTTGTTCCAGGAGTGATCCATGCTGGTCGTCGAGAACGATCCGGGCCACGGATTGCAGCAGCACCCGGCCGTCATTGGGAATTTGCTCGAGTCGCCGGACGAAGATGCCGCCGGGCTTGTCCAGGATTTGCGCTTGATTGGCGGCGGCCACTAAATTGGTGATCTGCTCCTGCAAGGACTGGCGATAAACCGAAGCATCCTCGTTCAAAATGACCAGCTCGACGGCCAGCCCTTTCGCGCGCCAATAGGAATGAGCCTGGATAAGCTGCCGCACGATTTCGATCTTCTCCGGCTCGCCGCTCCGGAGTAGCACGAGCGGCGTATCGCCTGAAATCCCATAGCTCCAGAGGCCGCTTTGGCCCCGCCGATTGTCCAGCAGGATGCCGGGATTGGCGCGGCGGGCCGGGTCGGCATAGATGATGGCACCGGCCAGACGCCCGTAGAGCTGGGCTTCCGCTTCGGTGGCGTTGAGCTGACGCAAGGCCACCTGACTATGCGTCCAGGCCAGGTCGAGAGCGCGATCGGCCATGCGCGAATGCTGATATTTCTCGACGAGCGCGTGCGCGTTTTCTTCGGTTTCCGTGACCCCGATAATGAAGTCGATCACGGCGGTTTCATCCGGCTGCAACGTGACCGTGCGACGGAGTGAAATGATGGGATCGAGGACCGAGCCGGCCGTGTCGGAAAGCGGCGCGACCCTCTGCATGGCCGCGGGGTTCGACAGCGATCCGCCGCGCCCGATAAATTTAAAGCGGTCGGTCTCGCAGGAAATCTCACCGTGGACCGGACCCTTCCCCACCATCAGGTGGAGCAGCCAGGGCGGCTTTTCCTCTTCGGAGCGTGCCCGTCGGGTGCAGAGCAGAGCAGAAGAAGCGCGCAGGAATTCCGTTTGCACGAACAAATTACTGAAAGCGGGATGCGACTCGTCCGAAGCCTGGGACGCGAGGACGACCTCCGCGTAGCTGGTCAGCTCGATGACGCGCGTCCGCCGCGAGTGGTTGACGAGCGTGGTGCGACGCAACTCGATGTCGTCTTCCGGCGAAACACAGAGCTCGGTGTGATGTTCGAGTCCGGAGTGACGCTGGCGGAACTCCGCGCGCGCCTGGGTAAAAATCGCCTCGTAGCCCTGCGTGGCGCGAAGCGTGGGTTGAAACGCCGTGGACCAGAATTCTCCCGTCTCCACATCGCGCAAATAAATAAACGTTCCCCAGCAATCGCGCGTCGCGTCTTCGCGCCAACGGGTCACCGCCAGATCCCGCCAGCGACTGTAGCCGCCGCCCGCGCTGCTGATCGCGATATGGTAGCGACCGTTGGACAAGAGGTGAACCTCGGGTATGCGCGAGCTCGGATTCGTGACGACCCGCATGCCGTCGTCGCCGCCACCGACAGGCTGCCGGGATTCGTCCATTTCCAGGTCTTCCGGCAGGACGTTGGCCTCGGCTTTCGGGATCCGTTCCTGTAACAATAAATCGGCTGCCTTCAGCAACGGCAGAGACATGAAACGCCGTTGCATCGGCCGGTCGCGTAACAAATAGACGAGCGCGAGCAGGCTCATCCCCTGGTGATGCGCCATGAAAGAACGAACCGTGACATTCTTCTCATCCGGACGCAGCCGCGCCGGGGTGTAGTCGATGGCCTCGTAAAAACCGTAAGCGCCCTCTTGCCCCTCAAAGGCGAGCCGCTGCAGGTTTTCGCACGCTTCCCGCGGCGCCACCATTAGCGCCAGCGCACTGGCATAAGGTGCAATCACGAGATCGTCGGCCAAGCCGCGTTTCAGACCCAGCCCGGGGACCCCAAAGGCGCGATACTGATAATTTTGATGCACATCCGTCCGGTTGTAACCCGATTCGGAAATACCCCACGGGACCCCGCGCGTCCGCCCATAGTTGATCTGTTGTCGGACCGCGGATCGACACGCCTGATCCAACAACGTGTTGTCATAGTTTGGCATCACCAGGAGCGGCATCAGATGCTCAAACATCGATCCGCTCCATGAGACGAGGATCGGTTCGCCGTGGGGGGCGACGAGCAGGCGGCCGAGTGCGAACCAGTGATCCTGGGGCACCTGTCCCTGCGCAATCGTGACGTAACTGCAAAGCCGCGCCTCCGACGCCAGCAGATCGTAAAAGCTCAGGTCGCGCCGGCTTTCGCTCGCGTTAAAGCCGATCGAGAACAAGTCGCGTTCCCGGTCGAACAAGAAGGTGAAATCCATGGCCGCCAGTTCGTCGCTTTGGCGCGCGAGGGTCTCGAGGGCCAGGACGCGCTCGCGCGCGTTTGTCCCGGCTTCACGCAGGCAAACCGCCCAGGCGTCACCCGGCGCGCCGAGCGTCTGAACCAGGGTGGAGAG
>JACCZQ010000545.1 GCA_013695905.1 Chthoniobacterales bacterium | reverse complement strand
CACTTTCCTCGGGGAGATCGGCGGGGCGGGTGGCGGCCTCGACAACGTGCGGGGCATGGCTTTGATCGGGGACACGGTTTACGTGACAAACTCCGGCACCCTCAACGGCGCACCCGGTGCTGCCGTGGTGATGTATTCCACCTCCGGCGCGCTGCTCGGCAGTTTCGCCACCGCCGGCCTGGCGCCAAGTCCTTTCGGCATTCTGGCGCATCAGGGGGGCATCCTGGTCTCCTCGTCATCGGCAGGCGACGACATCCATCGGTTCACCCTCACCGGCACGTCGCTCGGCACATTTCACAACAGCACGTCGCTGAACTTCGTCCAGCAGCTGGCGTTTGCGAGTAACGGGTCGATCCTGGCCGCCGGTTTCAGCTCGAACAACATCGGTTTCCTGGATCCGAATAACGGCGCCCTGCTGGGTTCCTTCACCGCTTCCGGCGCGCGCGGCGTCTATCAGCTCGGCAACGGGAATATCCTGTGGACGAACTCTGCCGGAACCCACATCTACGATGTGACGACCTCGACCTCGTCGCTGGTTTATGCCGGCAGTGGGCGTTATCTGCAGTTCGCGCCGGTTCCGGAGCCGTCAACCGTGGCGGCATTCGGGGTGGGAGCGTTGCTTCTCGGTCTGCGCGCGGCGCGGCAGGCGAAAAAGCGGCGATCATCCGCATCATAGCAGCGCCCATTGCTCAATGACCGCCTGCGTGGCGAGCAGCGGCAGGTAGATCCCCGCCCGGGCGCGAACGCTACCGGCCACAGACGCGGCCCGGCTGGCGATTCACTCGTGATCGTGCTCGTAATCGGCTTCTTATCAATCCCGCCACCGTCGATTACGAGCACGATCACGAGCATGAGCATGGGTTCCGCGGCGCGAACCAGCAGCTTGACGAGAACGCCTCACCCGCTAGGTTACACGCCTAGTCCGCGGTGGATTGGAGTGGGAGCCGGTGTCCCACTCTTTTTCGTCTGCGGGCTCGATGCTTTTTATGAACGCTGAG
The DNA here is from genome assembly GCA_013695905.1 of Chthoniobacterales bacterium. GTDB lineage: Bacteria > Verrucomicrobiota > Verrucomicrobiia > Chthoniobacterales > UBA10450 > JACCTI01. Next base: position 3,308 of record JACCZQ010000545.1, on the reverse strand, counting down.
TTTATCGCCATGCTGGATTACCTCGAGCGGGAGCGCGGGATCAAACGCGACATCCTCCTCGAAGCGGTTTCAAATGCCCTGCTCTCCGCGTCCAAGAAGAGCGTGAGCATCTCGCGCGATCTCCGTATCGATATCAATCCCAAGACAGGTGAGATTCGCGCGCTGGCGAACCCGCTCGTCGTCGAGACGGTCACGAATCCCGCCGACGAGATCACGATCAACAAGGCGCGCGCCATCCGGCCCGACGCACAGCTCGGAGAGTCCGTGGAAGTGGAAGTGACGCCGCGGAACTTCGGCCGCATCGCCGCGCAGACCGCGAAGCAGGCGATGATGCAACGCATCCGCCAGGTCGAGAAGGAGATGATTTACGAGGAGTTCAAGGATCGCGCGGGCGAGATCGTAAGCGGCACCGTCCGCCGGTTCGATCGCTCGGATGTGATCCTCGATCTCGGCAAATTCGAGGCCATCATGCCACAGCGCGAGCGCGTGGTGGTGGAGGATTACAATGTCGGCGATCGTCTCCGCGCTTACGTCGTGGCAGTGGAGAACGGCATCCGCGGCCCTGAGATCATCGTCTCGCGCAGCCATCCGAATTTTGTCCGCCGCCTCTTCGAGCTGGAGGTGAGCGAGATTAACGACGGCACCGTCGAGATTCGCGGCATTGCGCGCGAAGCGGGTTACCGGACGAAGATCGCCGTCACCAGTGCGAACGAAAAAGTGGACCCGGTCGGCGCCTGCGTCGGCATGCGCGGCTCACGGGTGAAGAACATCGTCCGCGAGTTGAACAACGAAAAAGTGGACATCATCCGCTGGAGCTCCGATCCGAAGGAATACGTCCTGGAAGCGCTCAAGCCGGCGAAAGTCAAAAATCTCGTGTTCGATATCGAGAAGAAGAGCGTGCAGGTCGCGGTCGACGAAGATCAGCTCTCCCTCGCGATCGGCAAAAAAGGCCAGAACGCGCGACTCACCTCTCGGCTAACCGGTTGGGAGATCAACATCGATAAGGACATCTCCGCGACTAATGCCGTCGAGCAGAAGGTGGCGCAGGCCGCCGGCACGCTCGCTGGCGCGCTCCCGATCGACGAGGAGCAGGCGATGACGCTGGTGAAATCCGGATTTACCAACCTCGAAGGCTTGAAGGATGCCGACGTCTCTGATTTCGTCGATATCCTTGGCGTGGACGAAGCGAAAGCGCAGGAGATCCACGCCGCGGTGCCTCGAGAAGCACCCGCATCTTAAGTGGCTGCCCTTGAGCCATGAATAATTTTTTAAACAATGCCCACCCGTTCGACATCGACCAAGACCGCAGCCCGGAAGTCTGCGCCCGCGCGCAAGACTGCGGTCAAGTCTGCCGCTGCGGCTGAGGCTCCGGCCGCCAAGACCACCAAAGCAACCGGCGCCACCAAAGCAACCGGCGCCACCAAGGCGCACCCGGCGCCCAGCGCCACCACTCCCGCAGCCCGCTCTCGCGCTGCCGCCCAGGCCGCCCAGGCCGCCGCGGCTGCGACTCCCCCACCCGCTCCTGCGAAACCGCAGGTCGCGACGGTGTCGTTGATCGACGAAAAGAAACCGCGGCCGAAACGCGCTGAAGGCGAGGCGCCGACGACAAAGTCATTTTTGCCGCCGATCTCCCGGATCGTCGCTCCGCCCGCGGCACCCGCTGCGCCGCCCAAGCCAGCCGTGCCGGAACCGGCCGTCGTCGAGAAGAAAACGCCGCCCCCAGCGGTGGTCGACCTGATTTCCCAGAGCAAACCCGCACCAGCGCCAGCCCCTGCTCCCGCTCCCGCTGCACCGGAAGCGCCAGCTCCAGTAGAGGCTGCCGCGCCCGCCGCTGACGCCACGAGCGACGCCGCTCCCGCGGAAGGCGAAGGCGAGGGCGAGGGCGAGCCGCAGAAGATCATTCACATCAAGCCGCCGATCATTGTGAAGCAGCTGGCGACCGAGCTCGGTCTCAAACCGCACCAGCTCATCGCGGAGCTGATGGGCTTCAACATTTTCGCCAATATCAACCAGACGATTGAGCCCGACGTGGCGACGAAGATCTGCGAAACTCACGGCTTCGTCTTCGAGATGGAGCGCCGCGAAAAAGGTGGTGGCGTGCACAAGGTCGAGCAGGTCGTGGTCGCTCCGCCTCCTCCGGTCATCGAGAAGGAAGAGGAACTCAAGACCCGCGGCCCGATCATCACGTTCATGGGCCATGTTGACCACGGTAAGACGTCGCTCATGGACGCGATCCGCAAGACCCGCGTGGCTGCTGGTGAGGCTGGCGGCATCACGCAGCACATCGGCGCCTACACCGTCGAGCACGAAGGCTCGCGCATTACTTTCCTCGATACGCCGGGTCACGCCGCCTTCACCGCGATGCGGGCGCGCGGTGCACAAGTCACTGACATCGTCGTCCTCGTCGTGGCCGCGGATGACGGTCTCATGCCGCAGACGATCGAAGCGATCAATCACGCCAAGGCTGCCGAGCACGTGAAGATCATGGTGGCGATCAACAAGATCGACTTGCCAGGTGCGAACATCGATCGCGTCAAGAAGCAGCTGCAGGATCGCGACCTCACGCCCGAAGATTGGGGCGGTGAGACAATCGTGGTGCCCGTTTCTGCAACCAAAGGCGTCGGGATCGACGACCTTCTCGCGAACATGGCTGTGCAGGCGGAGGTGATGGACTTGAAAGCGTCCCCGACTGCAGGCCCACGCGGCACTGTGATTGAGGCGCAGGTCGAAGCCGGCCGCGGACCAACCGCAACCGTCATCGTGCAGATGGGAACGCTGAAAATCGGCGACCCGTTCATCTGCGGCGACTTCGGCGGCAAGGTGAAATCGCTCGTCGATGATCGAGGCAAGCCACTCAAGCAGGCCGGTCCTTCCACTCCCGTGAAGGTGCTGGGCTTCACTGGCCTCCCCCAGGCCGGCGACGAGTTCCTCGTCATGGAGAACGAGCGCGACGCGAAGATGCTGAGCGAGGAGCGACTCTTCGCCAAGCGTGCGGAGAAGCTCAGCGCCCCGCAACGTGCCACCCTCGAGTCACTCCTCGAAGCAGCCGACGGCAAGAAATACCTCCGCATCGTCCTGAAGTGCGACGCGCAGGGCTCGCTGGAGGCGCTCACCGGAGCACTCGGTCAGATCGAAAGCAAAAAGATCGACCTCGAGATCATTCACTCAGGTGTCGGGCCGATCTCGGAGAACGATATTTTGCTGGCCAGTGCGTCGAATGCCGTCGTTGTCGGATTCAACATCAAGGTCGAGGCGATGGCGGTGAATGCCGCGAAGCGTGAAGCGGTGCAGGTAAAGCTTTACAGTAT
>JACCZQ010000465.1 GCA_013695905.1 Chthoniobacterales bacterium | reverse complement strand
GTCCGGGGTCGAGGAAACACCAGGCGCTCGAACGCGGGCCGCACGGCCCCTTAGTCGTGGCGACCGTCGCACCGAAAGCGCCGTTGCTGCGCCGCAGCCGCCTCGCCCCGTGCGGCTCGTTTGTCACGCAGCGGGAAACTCGTGTTGGTCTCAAGTCTAATCGCCGAGTTCCCAGGTAAAATCCACCTTCGCGCCCGCGATCGGTTCGCCGGCTTTCATCTTTCTCAAGGTGCCGGTGAGGACCACCTCGTCGTGCTGCGGCGGGTTCTCGGGGTTGAACTCGGTCCGGCGCAGAGTGCCTTCGAATTCATAGCTGATGCTCGCGACGGCAGCAGTTCGAAAGCTGAAGGCTTTCCCTTTCCGCGCGGGCGCGAGGATTTGGTAATCTTTCGCCTTCTTGTTCTTCATCCGAATCAGGCCGTGGAACGGCGGCTTCGCCTGCGCGCCATATTCCCCGCTGCCGCCGAGTAGAATCACGTCGATATCCTGGAATCCTGCCGGCGCTTTCCCGGCGATGCTGAAGTAGCCGAAGATGTCGCTCTCCGTCTTGGGCGCGGCAGCAGCGGGCAAAGCGGCGAGGGAGCAGAGCAGCAGCAGCGTGCTGGCGGGGAGCAGGAGGAGTTTGCGCATGGGGCAGCGTCTCACACCTGGCAGGGAGGTGTCGCCCGCATGCGGCGGTGCGGGAGAGATTCCCCGCCGTGAAGGTTGCTGCGCCGGCGGGACGCGGTCGGGGTTTTACGCCTTTGCGTAAACGCCGATGAGCGGGCGCTTCGACGGCTTCTTGTTCTCGAAGTCGCTCACGAACCCGGTGCGGGTGCGGATCTCCACGTGGCCGGCCGCACGGCGCGAGCCGTAAACGATTACCGCGCCGACTGGAGCGGCGTACGGATCGCGGATCGGCAGCTTCTTGAAGCCGTAATCGCGCACCAGTTCGTCACCGGCTTGCTTGGCGTAGGCCGTCTTCGGGTAGGATGAGATCGCACCTGCCGCCATCAAGGCAGTTTTCACGTAGCGCCAGCAGCGCGATTTCGACCGCGCATGCGCCCGGTCCTGCGCAATCGACGCGGCGCGGGTGAGAGCGGGATTGAGCCGCCGATCGATCTTCGCCAGCGGCGCATCGATCTGCGGGGCGGTGACGACATTACCGGCGCGGTCGCGGAAGGTGAATTCCCGCACAGGCGCCAAGGTCGCCGGCCGGGACGCGGTCGTGGTTCTGGCGGGGCGGCTGACATTCGCACTGGCCGCAGGAGCGGAGACGGAGGCCTCCTTCTTTGGTGAGGCATGCACCGCAGGGAAGACCTGGACTTGCGCTGCGTTAACAGAAGCGGCCAAAAAAGCGCCGCAAAGAAAGCTGGAAAGCGTAAATCGTGTCACGAGCCGCGTTTATGCCGTATAATCATAAAGCCCGCAAGTAGTTTCTGCTCCCATGGGGGTGGGAAACCACGGACGCGGTAGGGTTTTGCCGCGGCTTTTTGGGTTCCCGGGGACCTCGCGGGGACGGGCAATGCGTTATTTCCGTCACCCGTTCCACGGGTTTGGGTTCTCTCGCGGGGGGAGGTCCCGGAGTTCCGCTCTCGCTACACTCCGGGCTTTATTCCGGCGCACCCTTCGGGTGCTTGGGTGTCCGGGACTCGCTAGAGTCTTTCCAGTGGGACGCGGACCGGCGCACATTGGGAGTAGGGCCGGCGCACACCGACCAAGAGGAGCAGACGCGTCGCGCATCTGTGGCTCCCGAACCTTCCCTCGGCGTGCTGAGCGTCTGCAGGTTCTGGTTCGCCGCAGATGCCTGCCATAAGCATGGATGGCCGGCGCCCGGTCGGCTCGAGCGCACCCCAAGGGGGTGGTGTGGGGAGAGTCTCGCCTCTTTGACGGGAGAGGGTGCTGGAGAGCCTCTACGCTTTGGCGTAGATGCCGCTCAGCTTTCGCTTGGAAGGCTTGTCGGTCTTGAAGTCGCTGACGAAACCGTCCTTCGTGCGGATCTCGACGTGGCCGGGGGCGCCTTTCGCCGTGTAAACGATGACTGCGCCGATGGGGGCCGCGTACGGATCCTTGATCGGTAGCTTCGTGAAGCCGAAATCCTGCACCAGCTCGTCGCCAGCTTGTTTCGCCAGGCCCGTCTTCGGGTAGGAATCAACGGCCCCGGATGCGACCAGCGCCTGTTTCACATAACGCCAGCAGAGGGATTTCGAACGAGCATGCGCGCGCTCCTGCGCGATCGTGGCGGCGTCGTTGAGAGTGGGGTTCAAACGCGGATCCACCTGCGCCGTAAGCTTTCGCTTCGCCGTCTCTTCCACGAGGGGAACGGAAATGGCATTGCCAGAAGCGTCCTGGAAGGAGAACGCCGGTGGTGTCGCCAAGGGGGCGTCCGGTTCAACGGCGTTCAGTGATGCTGCGCACAGGCAGCCCAGAAGGAGGGGGAGGATAATTTTTCGCACTGGAACGCTTCCTATCGGGTGGTTTGAGTACTTAAGCAAGAGATTATTTTCCAAAAAAACGTAATTCCAAAAAGTGAGCATTTACCATCGTAAAAAGATTTCTGCTGCTGCTACGATTTTAACGTAAGTAGTAGCACAAGGCGGGACGTGTTTCCCTCCCCGGTCGCGGTCTTTTTACGGGTGCCGCTCGCCCTTTTTGAGCAGGAAACAGGCCGCGGCGTGATCTGCTCCTTCTCTTTGTCGCGCCTTCGGGTCATTCTATTCAGCACATCCGCAGTCCACACACATGCCTTCGCCCGCCATCACGAACAAAATCTTCGCTCTCGAACGCCCCGATCCGTCGCTCTGGACCCTCTATCTCCTCCGGGCGCTGCTCACCGGTCCGTTCGTGGTGTTCCTGCTGCCGCTCTACTTTTTCCGTTACCGCACGCTCCGGTATCGCTTCGACGAAGAGGGGATACACATGCGCGTGGGCGTGCTCTACCGCCGGGAGGTAAATCTCACCTACGCCCGCATCCAGGATATCCATCTGCAATCCGGAGTCCTCCAGCGCTGGCTGAAGCTGGCCGATATCCAAATCCAGACTGCCTCCGGAGCAGCCGGGGCCGAGCTGGTCATCGAGGGATTTAAGGAATTTGAGGGGATCCGCGATTTTCTCTATACGCGGATGCGGGGCACTCGCTCCGGGAGCGGCGCCCGGCCGGATGAACCGCCCCCGCTGCCGCACGCCTCTACCCCAGGGGACGAGGAGGAAATGGTCACGTTGCTCCTCCACATCCGCGACGAACTCCGCCACACGCGGGAGCTCCTCGAGCAACGGAACGCCACCACCGGCCGCCCCGACGAACATGTTTAAAGCCTACCGCCGCGCCGCTGAGCGCCTCCTGCGCATTCCGGCGACGCCTGAGCCGCCGCCCGGTGACGAAGCGGCGACGCGGATTTTTCGCGCCTCGCCGCGTTATTACCTCTACCTGCTGGTGACGTGGCTCTGGCGCACCGCGATCGCGTTCGTGGTGCTCGTCCCGATGGAGATCCTGCCGTTTGTCTCCCAATTCGAGCGCGTGCTCGAGCGCACTCCTTATGGCTATGGCTTTCGTGCGCCGGTTTTCATTGTGGCGCTTGTTTTCCTGCAGCGCCTTTTCGCGCTGGCGCTGTTGCGGCTCGATTTTGAGAAACGCTGGTACCTGGTGACCAATCGCAGCCTGCGCGTGCGTGAGGGCGTGGTGCGGCTGCGGGAGATGACGATCACGTTCGCGAACATCCAGAACATCTCCATCTCACAAGGCCCGGTGCAGCGGTTGCTCGGGATCGCCGATCTGCAGGTGGACACCGCGGGCGGCGGCTCGCAGAAAAAACAGAAGGACGGGGAGGGGAGCACCCACGGGGTGCGGTTCCGCGGCGTCGATAATGCGGCGGAGATCCGCGAGCTGATCAATACGCGGCTGCGGGAGCTGCGGGACTCCGGCCTGGGGGATCGGGATGATTACCCAATGCCGACAAGCGCGGTGCGGAGCAGCACCAGCACGGTGGGGTTGGTGGGGCCGCTGCGGGAGATTGCGGCGGAGGCGAGTGCGTTGCGGGGCGCTGTGGCTGGTGCACGGTGAGATGGTGAAGGCGGAGAGCGGGGCGCGTGCGGCGGGCGGGGTGATTTTCGCGTTCGCCGCGGTCGCGCTGCTCATTCATCTGCTCACGAACGGCCGCTACGGATACTTTCGGGACGAGCTCTATTTTCTCGCGTGCAGCCGGCATCTCGACTGGGGCTACGTGGACATGGCGCCGCTCAGCGCGTGGGTGCTGCGGCTGCAGACTTCGCTTTTTGGTGAATCGCTTTTCTCGCTGCGGCTGCTGCCGGCGATCGCGCATGCGCTGGTGGTGGCGCTCACCGGATGGCTGGCGCGGGAGATGGGCGGTCGCGCGTGGGCCGTGGGGCTCGCCTGCACCGCGTCGCTGAGTGCGCTGGTGTATCTCGCGATCGGGAATGTTTACGCGATGAATGTTTTCGAGCCGCTGTTCTGGGGCGGGTGCGCTTTTCTGCTGGTGAGGATCGTCAACTCGTCGGGTTCGTCCGGGGCCATGTGGTTGCTGTTCGGTCTGGTGGCGGGACTTGGGTTTCAGAACAAGCACTCGTTTGTCTTTTTCGGGGCGGCAACGGTGCTGGCGCTGCTGTTCACACCGCAGCGGCGGGAGCTTCTCCGGCTGCCAATTTGGATGGGCGGCGGAATCGCTCTCGCCATCGCGCTGCCGAACATCGTGTGGCAGGTGCAGCACGGGTGGCCCACGCTGGAGCTGCTGCGGAATGTGGCGGAGAGCGACAAAAATGTGGTGCTGGGGCCGGTGCAGTTCGTGGTGCAGCAGGTGCTGATTATGAACCCCGCGACGCTGCCGCTGTGGCTGGGTGGCCTCCTTTGGTTACTCGTGTCGCGGTTGGGGAGTCGGTATCGCGTGATCGGGCTGACGTATCTGTTCGCGCTGGCGATTTTCATTTTGATGCGCGGGAAACATTATTATCTCGCGCCGATTTACCCGCTGCTCTTCGCGGCCGGAGGCGTGGCGTGGAAGCAGTTCACAAC
>JACCZQ010000457.1 GCA_013695905.1 Chthoniobacterales bacterium | reverse complement strand
GGGATCGAGCGCGCGGACACGCTGGAGCAGCTCGAGATACCACTCCTGCTTCAGCGACGGGTGCAGCCCGCCCACCATATGCACTTCGGTGACGCCGAGCTGCAGCGCCTCCTGCACGGAGGCGACGATCTCATCGATCGAAAGTTCGAAGGCGTGCGGGTCCCGCTTTCGCGCGGCAAAGGCGCAGAACTGGCAGGAGAGGATGCAGAGATTCGAGTAATTGAGGTAACGGTTGTGGATGTAGGTGGCGTAGCGGCCGTTCTTCCGCTCGCGCACGTGGCTCGCCATCGCGGCGAGGGCGTTCAGATCGTCGCTGCGGTAGAGCGCCAGCGCGTCGGCCTCGGAGATCCGCGTGCCGTTTTCCACCTTCCCGGCGATGGCGCGGAGAGGGGCTGGAATGAGAAACAAATTCATGAGCGAAACGCGGAAAAATCGTGCCGCAATGATGCACATGCTCCTCCGCTGATGCAACAAGAAGCACCCCGGCGCACGTATCATTCGCTAGCACGAAGGAACCTCGGCGCGCGGGTTGAAATGATGCAATACGCCGCCCCTTCCATCCGTCTGATTTGAATGATGCGCCGCGACGATCCACCTGCCGCCGCCGCGGAGCCGACCGAGAACGCGGAGGATGTGCGGCTGATGCAGCTGGTGGGCGGCGGGGACATGGCGGCGTTCGAGCAGCTGGTGGAGCGGCACCAGACGCTGGTCGCGGGCACGGTCGGACGGATGCTCGGCAGCAATTCCGATGTGGAGGACATCGCGCAGCAGGTGTTTATCCGCGTCTGGAAGAGCGCGGCGCGGTATCAGCCGCGGGCGAAGTTCACGACGTGGCTGCTGAAGATCACCCGCAACCTCGTGTTTAACGAGCTGCGCCGGCTCAAGCGGCACGCGGTGACCACGCTGCAGCCGGAGCCCGGTGCCGAAGAGATTCAGCTCAAGGATGAGCGCGGCCTGGCGCCGGACGAGTCTTTCCTGGAGGGTGAACTGCAGCACGCCATCGAAGCGGCGATCGGCGAACTGCCGGAAACCCAGCGGATGGCGCTGGTGCTGCGGCGATACGAGGAGCTCAGCTACGAAGAAATCGCGGAGGTGCTCGAGCAATCGGTGCCGGCGGTAAAAAGCCTGCTCTTTCGTGCCCGGACGGAGCTGCGGGAGCGGCTGGCGATTTACCTGCGCGGGTGAAAAGTGCGGCGGCGGATGTGGCGCAAGTTTTCAACTTGCCGGCTCCAGCAGTATGCAAGTTGAAAATTTGCGCTCCGGCGGAAAAACAAAGAGGGCGGGCCTCACTCGAGACCCGCCCCCTCTCAACCCCACATCTGTTTCTGAAAATTTAGAACCCGCGGTCTTTCGCGTCGGTCATGAAGCGGACCTTGCTGCTGCCGGTGCGCGCCGGAGCGGGAGGCGTGCCGGGTTTCGGATACTCCGCGGCGGTCTGACGGTGTGAAGTCGGCACGAGGCGCACGGCACCCTTGGCGTTGTTCCGCCAGCCATTCGGATCAGCATATTCTTCGCCGCTGTGATGCAGGCCGCTCACCTGATCCTCGAGGCCAGTGCCGTAGGTCGGATCCAGGATCGTCGGAGTGACGAAGACGAGGAGGTTTCGTTTCACACGAGCGTTTGTCCGGCTCTGGAACAGGTAGCCGAGCACGGGTATGTCACCCATCACCGGCACTTTCGTCCGGCTCTTGATGATCTCATCCTGGAGCAAGCCGCCGATGGCGAGGGTGTCACCGCTTTTGATCAGTACGTTCGAGTCAAGCGTGCGGGTATCGATGACAGGGCTGCTGACGGTGGCGCCGGCGAAGGTGAAATTCTCGTCGCGCACCTTGTTACTGATCTCCGGTTTCACCGCGAGGGTGACGAAGTTATCTTTATTCACCGAAGGGCGAACGATGAGGGTGTTGCCATACTTCTTGTCCTGAAAGCCACCGAACACGGCGGTGGCGGTCTGCTCGTTGAAGTTCAACTGTGGGACCGGCTGGGCGGTGGTGATTTCGATTTTGGCCTGCTGGTTATCCGCCGTGACGATGCGTGGGTTGGCCAGGAATTCTGCGTCGGAATCTTCGTTCAGCGCGTTCAAGGTGATCGACATCTGCGGGACGCTGAGGATGGCGAACTGGCCCATCGCGAGGCGTGAGAAGTTGCCGATCAGATTGTTG
>JACCZQ010000450.1 GCA_013695905.1 Chthoniobacterales bacterium | reverse complement strand
GTTGTGAGCAGCACCTGCTGATCCTGTGCGGAACGCAGCGGTGGCGCGCATTTCGCCACTGCTCCGAGCGTGATCATATCCTCCTCCGTCAGCACCAGGTAATGCGGGCAAGTCTCGCAAGTCACATCGACACCCTGCGCCCGCGCCTCCACCACCGCGGCCACGCCGCGGCCACTGCTCACGTGCACAATGTGCAGCTTGCACCCGGTCTCACCGGCAAACTCGATCGCGCGGCGGATCGCCTCCAGCTCCGCCTCCACCGGCCGCGTGGCGAGGTAATCGCGCACGCCGCTCTTCCCCTCCGCCAGCGCACGCCCGGTGAGCTCCCGCGTCATCGTCTCCGCTTCCGCATGCACCGCCACCAGCAGCTGCAGCTCGGCCGCGCGTTTCATTCCGGCGCGGAGCGTCTCGTCATCGACTGCAGCGAAATCCTCCATGCCGCTGTTCGACATGAACGCCTTCAGTCCGACGACGCCGCAATCGCGCAGCTCCTCCAGTTTATCCGCATTTCCCGGCACCAAACCGCCCCAGAGACCGAAGTCCACCAGCGAAGCTGCCTCGGCGGCGGTGCGTTTTTGTTCAAAGCTGTCGCGGTCAATTGTCGGCGGATGCGAATTGAGCGGCATGTCGAACACCGTCGTCGTGCCACCTGCTGCCGCTGCGCGCGACCCGGTGGCAAAGCCTTCCCACTCCGTCCGCCCCGGCTCATTGAAATGCACGTGCGCGTCGATCACGCCGGTGAAAATCGCCAGCTGCGTCGCATCGATTTCCGACATCGCTGAGCCGGCGAGGTTCTCCCCCAGCTCCACGATTTTCCCGCCGCTGACGCCGATGTCCAGCTGCGCGCCGCGGACCAGCAGGTCGAACTCAGACATGGGGAGGAAAGCTCCAAGCTCCAAGCCCCAAGCACCAGAGAAATTCCATGCTTCAATCACCAAGGAGCGCGTCCGTTGCGGGCCCTTGGTGTTTGGAGCTTCTCTGGAATTTGGATGTTGGAGCTTGGAGCTTCACCCAATCGGTTCTGCAGCACTACTGCCAGGGATCAACGAGCGCGACGCGCGCGGCTTTGAAGTCGGCCATGTTGCGCGTGGCCAGCGTAAGATTGTGGGAGAGGGCGGTGGCGGCGATCAGGCTGTCCATCACAGGCATCCGCTTCCCCGTTCTTCCGGTGGCCACCTGGAGTTGTGCCCAGCGTTCCATCACGACGGTGTCCACGGGCAGGATGCGGCCCGAAAAGTCAGCCTTGATGCCGGTTTCGATCCAGTGCAGCAGCGCCCTCCGCTTTTTCCCCTCGGCCAGAAGCAATGCGCCCCGCCGCAACTCCCCGACGGTAATGGCGCTGAGGAAAAGGGACTCGCCGGCTTGCGCGGCGACCCAGCCGAGCACAACGGGGCTGGGCCGCTTTCGCATCGTCTCGCTGACGACGTTGGTATCGAGCAAAAAGTTCACAACTCGATGTCGCGCGGGAGTTCCTTGCTCCGCGTGAGGTCGAGTTCATCGGAGGGCACGGGGCAGGAGCGCAGCATTTCGAGGATAGTGCGTTTCCGGGGCTGCGTCTTCTCCCAGTCAGCCACATTGACGATGACCACAAAAGGCTTGCCATGTTTGGTGACGATCTGCGGGTCGCCCCGCGCGGCCTTCTCGGCGACGGCGGAAAATTGTTGTTTGGCTTCCTGGAGTTGAAGCGGCTTCATGCCCGAGAAAGTAAGATAATCTGTCCAGTCTGTCCAGAACGGCGTTGTCCCGGCACGATGGCCAGCTTTTGCTCATGTTTGGAGCTTCTCTGGAATTTGGATGTTGGAGCTTGGAGCTTCACACTGTACCCCACACCCGCAGCCGGCTCACACCTCCATCCGGATAGATATTCAGCCGCACATGCGTGCAATTCTCCGTGTGCGCCAGCTCCTCCTCGAAGTAGTGCCGCGTGTGCGCCTCCAGTTTCGTCTGCGGCAGAATCTCGCGCCATTGCACGGCGTCGGTCTTCAGCTCCTCCGTGGACGCGTCAGGTGCCGTGCAGCCTTCGATCAAGCAGGTGTCGGGATAGTTGCCTTTGAAATGGTTGGTATCGACTTCGATCTTCCGGATCGTGCCGGCGCGGCCGAGTTTCAGAATGATCCAATCGTAGCCCGGGCCGCGACGCCGTTTCGTCTCCCAGCCGTCGCCCATGTTTTCGGAACGACCCGGCATGATCAGGTTGTTCATCGAGCTGAAAAACATGTCGCTGCAGACCAGCGGCACGCCGCCGTTCTCGACTGCGGCGAGGTCCACCAGCTCACCCGCTTTGAATTTGCTCCAGTCCGGCACCACCACGCCGTAAACGCGCAGCCGTGCCACCCCGCCATCGGGAAAAATGTTGAGCCGCAGGTGCGTCCTTGTGCCTTCGTTGGCGACGTCGAAAATGTTTTGCGAGCCGGGATCGAGCGGTGACTTCTGCAGGATCTCCTGCCACGGCAAAGTCTCCATCGCAGCGGCATCAGCGGGAAAACCGCTCGCGAGGTCAAGACCGTCCAGCGACGCGAACGGCGGATGATTTCCGAGGAAGTGATTCGTGTCGATATCCAGCTGCCGAATGACTCCGCGCAAGCCGAGCTGCACCACGCACCAGTCATAACCAGGGGTGCGGCGGCGGCGACTTTCCCAGCCGTCCATCCACTTACCGCGATCCGTGTATTTGTCCGGAATAAAGACGCCGCGGCCGGGCCTCAGCAGGTTTTCCTTCTCGGCAAAGAATTCATCGTTCGCGAACAGCGCCTTGCCGTCCACGCGTTCGGCCGCGAGATCGACCAGCCCTGCGGGCACTTTTGTTGATTCTGGTGTACTCATAGGGAGAAGAGATGCCTCACGCCACGGACGCGAAGGGCGCAACGGTCAGAAGCTTATTTCCTCGCGATCCTCGTCGAGCCCGTTAACAATGCGCTTGATTCCATTCTTGAGGTGGACTTCACCGAAATTGATTAGCAGGCCCAGGCGACAGTTGGCGAGACGGAGTTGCGTCAGCACCTGCTTCGCATGGACCGCACTCAGCGCCTGCACCGATTTCAGCTCCACGATCACAATCCCATCGATGACGAGATCCGCGCGAAAACCTTCTGCAAACTTCAATCCATCATAATGGATGGGAATCGCGTTCTGCCGCTCGACGGAGAAGCCAGTCTTCCGCCGCTCGTGTGCGAGGATGACCTCGTAGACTGACTCCAGCAGCCCCGGCCCAAGGGTGGTATGCACCTCGAACGCGGCGCCGAGCACGCGTCGTGCAACCTCATTTTCGCTCACCTTTGCGCCCGTCGCGCGAGGCATTCAGCTTCCTCGATAGGTGCTGTAAGCCCACGGCGTCACCAGCAACGGCACGTGATACTTCGCGGCGCGATCGGAGATGCGGAACCGCACCGGCACGCGATCGAGAAAACTGCGGTCGTCGAAATAATCGCCAACGTGGAAGACCAGCTCGTAATTGCCTTCCTTCATGTCGTCGCCGGAAAGCAGTGGCCCGTCCGTGCGACCGTCGCTGTTCGTCGTGACCGATTTCAGTAAGGCGGAACGATCGCACCAATACTGATCGATCTTCATCCCCGCCGCCGGCCGGCCGCGGGAGGTGTCCAGAACGTGAGTCGAGAGGGTGCTCATGGCAGAAGATCGCGCAGGCGCAGTTCGGCGATCTTGTAGATTTCACCGAGCGCGGTTTCGATCTCTTTCGCGCGCGAACGTTTTAGCCGCTCCGGCAACGCGCTGAGAATCGCTTCCTTCTTGTTCAGCCGCGCACAGATCACGAACGGAAAGCCGAACCGCTCCCGGTATTCACT
>JACCZQ010000443.1 GCA_013695905.1 Chthoniobacterales bacterium | reverse complement strand
GCCTTTGATCAATTTACGGAGCGTTTCAGCGATGCCAGCGAAGACCTGAACGGCCTCGTCTCCGATGCGGGCGAAATCGCGGTGGCAAACCGCGCCCTCCTCGCCGGCTACGCGCCGCAGGAAGAGGAAGCCGCCGCGACCGGCGCCGAAATGCCGGCCACCACCGCCACTCCGCCGCCCGATGTTTCTGCGCAGCTGGAGCCGCTCCGCGCCACGATGGCAACCTTCCCGCAAGTCGCGGCGAGCGTCACCACCAGGGTGCAGGAGGCGATCGCCACCGCGCCCCCGATGCGCGGTGAAGGTTCGCAGCGTTCGATGGACAAGTGGCGCTCACTCGCGGCTGATTACGTCGCCAGCTACGGACCCGCGACCCAACGCATCCAGCAATGGGACCCGAACGCGCCGGTGCCGTGGACGCGCTCCGTCAGCGCGTTTCTTTTCGGGCGCGATTGGGTGACGGCGAGTTTCTGGCAGGACTGGTATGGCATCATCCCGCTGTTCGTCGGCTCGCTCATGGTGTCGTTCATCGCTCTCACCATTGCGGTGCCGTTCGGCGTCGCGTCGGCGATCTACGTCAGTGAGATCGCAACGAAAAGTGAGAAGGCGCTGATCAAGCCGTACATCGAATTCATCGCCGCGATCCCGTCGGTGGTGCTCGGCTTCTTCGGCATCGCCGTCGTCGGGACTGCGATTCGCGCGCTCTCGGAATTGCCGGCGCTGAGCTGGGTGCCGTTCTTCCCGTTGAGCGAGCGGCTGAACGTGTTCACCGCCGGCTCCCTCCTCGCGCTGATGGCGATCCCGACCATCTTTACGCTCGCCGAAGACGCGCTGCGGAACGTCCCGCGCGGGTTCAAGGAAGCTTCCTACGCACTCGGTGCGAATCGCCTCCAGACCATCGGCCGCGTCCTCGTGCCCGCCTCGCTCAGCGGCATCATCTCCGCCATTCTCCTCGGGCTCGGCCGCGTCATCGGCGAAACAATGGTGGTGCTGCTCTGCGCGGGCAATCGCATCGCGATTCCGGATTTTACGCAGGGACTCGGCGCCTTCTTCCAGCCGGTGCACACCATGACCGGCATCATCGCGCAGGAGATGGGCGAGGTGGTGCGGAACAGCATCCACTACCGGGCGCTCTTCATGGTGGGCCTGGTGCTGTTCTTCCTCACGCTGGGGATCAACTTCCTCGCGCAGAAGTTCGTCGCGCGTTACCGCATGAGCATTGGATAGGACCTATGGGACCCATACGACCTATATGACCACGCGATCTGCTCACGCAAAACGCACCCGGTTGATAGAGAAGACCGCCTTCTGGATCTTCCGCCTGGCGACCTACTGCGTGCTGGCTGCGGCCACTTACATCTTCCTCGATATCGGCATCAAAGGGGCGCGGACGGTGTTCACCACGCAGGCGCCGTTTGTGAATGTGAAGTTCCTCACCGAGCCGCCGCAGACGCTCTACGTCTTCGAGCACAACGGCGAGAAGCTCACGCTCGGTGATCGCGATTTCCGCGTGTGGAAGGAGACGAATGGCGACCCGAACGGGCCGCTCTCCACCGTCGCGTATTCGGCGGGCGGCATCTGGCCATGCATCGTGGGGACGGCGCTGCTCGTCATCGGTTCGATGGTGCTGGCGCTCGGCATCGGCATCAGCAGCGCGATTTACCTCAGCGAGTACAGCCGGAACAGCCGCTGGATACGCATGGTGCGGGTCGCCATTCTCAACCTCGCGGGCGTGCCGTCCATCGTGTTCGGCCTCTTCGGCTTCGGATTGTTCGTGATCTTCTTCGGCTGGAATGTGTCGCTGCTCGCCGGCTGGTTCACGCTCGGGCTCATGATTCTGCCGGCGATCATCACCGCGAGCGAAGAATCGCTCCGCGCCGTGCCGCAGGGGCTCCGCGAAGGCTCCCTCGCGCTCGGCGCCAGCAAGTGGCAGACCATCCGCACGAACGTGCTGCCGTATGCCATCCCGGGGATGCTCACCTCCTCGATTCTCGGCATCGCACGCGTGGCGGGAGAGACCGCGCCGATCATGTTCACCGCCGCTTATGCGATGCGCGATGAGATGCCGTGGCAGGTCAACCGCGCGATCGATTTCGTGTTCCAGGGAGTGATGGCGCTCCCCTACCACATCTACGTCGTCAGCTCGAAAATCCCGCAGAACGAATACACGGAGCGGGTGCAATACGGCACCGCGTTTGTGTTTCTCGCCCTCGTGCTGGCGATCGCTCTTACCTCAATCGTCTTGCGCGAACGCTCCCGGAATCGCTTAACATGGTAAACATTCTCCAGATGCCCGAAACGATCTCCAACCCTGCTGCGCGAAATGTGGGCGCGCCCCAGCCGCAGACGGCGCAGGAGAACGCCATCGAGATCAAAGATTTCGATTTCGCTTACGGCACGAACCAGGTGCTGCACGACGTCAGCCTCAGCATTCCAGAACGCGCGGTGACGGCCTTCATCGGCCCCTCGGGTTGCGGCAAGACGACACTGCTCCGTTGCCTGAACCGCATGAACGATCTGGTGGAGAGCGCACGCATTCTGCGCGGCTCGGTGCACATCGGCAGCATCGACATCAATGATCCCGCGCTCGACGTGGTGGAGCTCCGCCGTCGTGTCGGAATGGTGTTCCAGAAATCGAATCCCTTCCCGAAATCGATCTACGACAACATTGCTTACGGGCTCCGGATTGCCGGCATCACCAAACGTTCGCTGCTCGACGAGGCGGTGGAGAAAAGCCTGCGCGGCGCCGCGCTTTGGGACGAAGTGAAAGACCGGCTGAACGTCAGCGGCTACGGCCTTTCCGGCGGGCAACAGCAGCGCCTTTGCATCGCCCGCGCGCTCGCGGTGGAGCCGGAGTTTATCCTGATGGATGAGCCCTGCTCCGCGCTGGATCCGATCGCCACCGCCAAAGTGGAAGAGCTGATCCGGCAGCTGAAAGCGAAATACACGATCGTGATCGTCACCCACAACATGCAGCAGGCGGGCCGCGTCTCCGATCGGACGGCGTTTTTCTATCTCGGGCGGCTGATTGAATACAGCGACACCCGGAAGATTTTCTCGAACCCGGCGCAGAAGCAGACCGAAGACTACATCACCGGGCGGTTTGGCTGACGATTACGGAAAAAGTGATGATCAGCTCCCACATTCTCGGAACCTTCGATGAAGCGCTCGGCACGCTGCGCAACAACGTGCTCATGATGTCGAGCCTGACGGAGCGAAGTATCGAACGCGCCATGAACGGCCTGGTGCAGCGCGACGATGACCTTTGCGCCGCCGCCATCGCCGACGACGAGGAGATTGATCAACTGGAGAAGCAGGTGGACCAGGACGGTGTCGATCTGCTCCTGCGTTTCCAGCCGGTGGCGTCCGATCTGCGCCGCGTCGTCTCCGCCATGAAATTGAGCGGCAATCTCGAGCGCATGGCAGACCAGGCGGTGAACATCGCGCGGAAAGCACGCAAGCTGAACAAGCACCCGGCGTTGCCCGAGGCGGACCTCATCCCGCCAATGTTCGCGCACGCGATGTCGATGTTTGAAGACAGCATGGAAGCTTACATCCGCGAGGATGTGGAGCTCGCGATGGCCCTCAAGCCACGCGACAAAGTGCTCGACGAGATGAACGCCACCGCGAGCAAGAAGCTGATCCAGCGCATGGGGGAAGATCCGGACCAGCTTCGCGGTTATCTGAACCTAATGTTCATCGCGCGCCATCTGGAGCGGGTCGGCGACCACGCCACGAACATCGCCGAAGACGCCGTTTACGCCGCCGCCGCAGAGGACATACGCCACCAACCGTTCGTGCCGAGCCGGTCATAACAAGGCGGGCGAAGCCGTACGGAGAGCGGTGCCCGGCGAGAGAACGTCTCCTCGCCAAAGCCCCCCGCACACGCACGCACACACGATTGCAATGAGTGATCCTGAACCGCACGGCCGGCACAGCTGCGCAGAACCCTTAGGAAACCGACAGCGCGATCCGCGACCTGTTCGCCGGGCGTGGCGCCGAGATCGAGATCGTCCACCCGGATGAAAGCGCCGACCTCACCACCATCGCGCGCCGTGCAGCTGCACAAGCCACCGACGTCGTAGTCGCCGGCGGCGGCGACGGCACGATCAGTTGTGTCGCCTTTTCCGCGTCGATTCGCACGAGCATTTTCAGCAGACAAACGAGGAATGGATTCGCCGGGAGTAACTCCGGAGCCACCATCGCCGCGCTCGTGGTGCTGGCGATCGGCGCCACGCGTGTGTATCTCGGCGCGCATTACCTGAGCGACGTGCTCGCTGCCTTCGCCGCGGGCGCGGCGTGGCTGGCGTTCTGCTGGACGATCACGGAGACGCTGCGCCGCCGGCACCAGCGGCGGCGGGCCGGCGTCACCATGTCGCCATCGCCACCGCGACCTTGATGGCCACTGCCACCGGCCAGCTGCAGATGGCGATCACGATCCCGAAGAGCAGCAACTCGCGCTGCGCTTCCGCCTTTGTTTCCTCGCGCAGAAACGTTTCCGAAATCGAGCGAAACGCCCGTGCCTGCTCCCGCCCCGCGGCGCTGCTCCCCGACGGCAGGTGCAGCTCGGTTGATTGGTAGCATTGCTGCGCCGCCCGCGCGCAACGCGGCACCGGCACGCGTGCGGGTGGTGAACTGACGATTGCTGTTGTTCTCATCGTGCCGCAGCGGTACGCGAAACGGAGGCGGAGTCAGGTGACGTAGCGTGAACTTCCGGTGACGAACAGGTCACACGCGGCGCCACGTGGAATTCACAAAGCGAGGCTGGCGCGCTCCCGGCTGGCGGCACATTCTGCGAGCGTGAGACTGCTCTTTTGCTTCTGTGCGTTCGTGTGTGGCAGCAACGCCGCAGCCGCAGAGAAGGGCCCGGAGCCGGCCGCCGCGCAAAACGTGGTGCTGCTCGTCTGGGATGGGATGCGGCCGGATTTTGTGCGGGAAGAGACTACGCCGACGCTGTGGCAGCTCAGCCGCAACGGCGTCACGTTTCCGAATCATCACGCGGTCTATCCAACCGCGACGGAGGTGAACGGCACCGCGCTGGCGACGGGTGTTTACCCGCGGCGGAGTGGCTTGATGGGCAACTGGGAATATCGTCCTGAGATTGACGCGCGGAAGCCGGTCTCACGCGAAACGCCCGACGCACTCCGCCGCGGCGACGAGCTCACCGGCGGCAAATACCTCGCGCTGCCGACACTGGCCGAGCGGGTGCAGGCGGCGGGATTCCGCACCGCCGTCGCCGGCACAAAGTGGGGCACCGTGCTGCAGGACCGCCACCAGGAACGACGCACAAAAGCGGCCCGTGAATCGTTGCTCTTCTTCGGCAAAGGAACTGTGCCGGATGCCGGCATGCAGACGCTGCGGCGCGTGCTGGGCGCATTTCCTTCGGAGGTGCAGCACCCGAACCACCACCAGGACTCCTGGACAACCACAGCCCTGACGGACGTGCTCTGGAAGGAGGGTGTGCCGCGCTTCTCGCTTCTCTGGTTGAGCGATCCGGATTTCACGCAGCACCACACCGCCCCCGGCTCGCCCGCTGCGCTGGCGGCGATGAAACACTCCGACGACCGCCTCGCGACGGTGCTCCGCGCCTTGGAGCAAAATGGAGCCCGCGACACAACGAACGTGATCGTGGTGTCGGATCACGGTTTCTCTACCGTGGTGCGTTCCGTCGATGTCGTGGAGCTGCTGAACGGCGCCGGTTTCACGGCGGTGAAAGAATTCGTGGAGAAGCCGAACCGCGGCGACATCCTGGTGGCGGGTAATGGCGGCTCGGTGTTCTTCTACGTGATCGAGCGGGACCCGCCGACGATGGCGCGGCTGGTGGAATGGCTGCAGCGCTCCGACTTTGCCGGCGTGCTTTTCAGCCGCACCGAGATCGCAGGCACGTTCCCGCTCAAGGAGGTGCAGATCGACACGCCGGCTGCTCCCGATGTGGTGATGGGATTCCGCTGGAGCGATGCGCCTAACGAGTATGGCGTCCGCGGCGCGATCCAGGCGGATTGGCGGCGGAAGGCGGGCCACGGCAGCCATGCCAGCTTCAGCCGCTTCGATGTGAACGCCACCTGCGTGGCCGCCGGACCGGGATTCAGGCGCGACTTCACGGCTCCACATCCGAGCGGCAATGTCGACATCGCGCCGACGGTGCTGCGGCTGCTCGGTCTCGAGTCAAAGGAGAAACTCGATGGCCGCGTGCTCGAGGAAACACTCCGCGATGGCGAATTTCCGCGGCTGGAGCCGCACCGCGAAATAACTTCAGCAGCGCGCGACTTCGAGAACGGCCGCTGGGAGCAACGGCTGCAGCTCTGGCGAATCGCCGAGCAGACCTACTACAGCGAGGCGAACGGCGGGTTCACCGCCGCGTCGCCTGCGCCCGTGCAGTAGAGCTTTACTTGCCTTTCGCCGCCGGGACGAAGTGCACCCGCTGCACGATTTGCTGGCCGGTCTCGCTGAGGGTGAAATCGATGAACCGCTTCGCCACGCCCGTCGCCTCGCCATTGGTGTAGTAGTAGGTCGGCCGCGCATACGGATACTTGCCCGCGACCACTGCTTCTTCGGTCGGCGTGGCGCCGTCGATCGGCACCACCTTCACGCCCGGCGCTTCCATGTAGGCGAGGCCGACATAGCCGATGCCGTTCGCGTTTTTGCCGACTTCCGCAGCGATCTGCTCGTGCCCCGCCATCTTCTGCGCGCTCGGCGCGTAGTCGCGTTTCTTCATCGCGAGTTCTTTCCAATCGGAGTACGTGCCGGAGGAGGTGTTCCGCGTGTAGATGGAGATCTTGCCCGGTTTGCCGCCGACGGCGCTCCAGTCGGTCACTTCGCCGGTGAAGATTTGCTCCACCTGTTTGCGCGTCAGATTTGAGACTGCATTGCCCTGATTCACAATGACGCCGAGCGCGTCGTGCGCCACGATGACCGGCTTCAAGTCCACACCCTTTGTTTTGCCCGCGGCGATCTCCGCCGGTTTCACCTCACGGCTCGACATGCCGATCTGTGCCGTGCTGTCGATGAGCGCGGAGATGCCAGTGGTGGAGCCTTCCGCTGCGATGTCGAAGGTGACGTCGGGGTTCTCTGACTTGAACTGCTCAGCGAGCTGCGGGACAAGCTTCGCGCCGAGCGTGTCGGAGCCTTTGATGACGAGGCGTTCGGCATGGGCGCCGGTGGCGACAACGAGGAGACTGGCAGCGGCGAGGAGGATTTTGGGGAGTTTCATGTTTTTGGGGTTTGTTTTGGCGTGCCTCAAGTAGTCAGCGGTTGCGCCCTCTCGCGAGCAGGTTTTTGTAACAAGTAGGTGACGCGAAAGACGACGGCTGCTTGCAACAATCGTCTCCCCAGCAACGGCGAGCCGGTCATCCTGAGGCTGGCGAAGCGCGCCGAAGGATCTCGCGGAGGGTCGTGGAACGTCCGAGCTGAGAATGATGTGCGCAGCTGCGGGCGCGAGATCCCTCGCCGTCTGCGCGGCTCGGGATGACCTGCGGCCAAACGATCGCAGGAGGCCCGCGTCGCCTTAACGACAGTTCTCCTGGCACCACTCTTTGATGCGGGCGCGGATCGTATCGCGGATCTCACGCACCTGCGCCAGCTTCTGCTCGTGGTCCCCTTCTACTTTTGACGGATCAGGGAACGTCCAATGGAGGCGCTTCGTTGGTCCCGGAAAAATCGGGCAGCCGCCCGCTTCGGACTCACTGCAGACACTGATGACGTGGCTAAACACCGGCCCCGATCGCCAGACATCGAAGACGGCCTGGCTCGGCTTCTGCCGGATGTCGAGACCAAGCTCGTCCATCGTTTCAGCGACGAGCGGGTTAAACGTACCGGGCTCGAGGCCGGCGCTCTGCGCTTCGTAGAAATCTTCGCACTCGGCGTTCAGGAACGCTTCGGCCATGCGGCTGCGGCCGCTGTTGTGGACGCAGATGAAGAGGACCTTTTTCTTGCTCATAAAGTAGGATTGTTCGGTGGTTTGGCCGGCGCGGGTGAATCGCAGCAGCCGGTTTCGCGGACGCAACGGCAGACAAGAATAGCCAGCAGCGCGCCGAGAATCGGAGCGGTGAGGTAGATCCAGAGGCTCTGGAATTGACCGGCAGCTAAAGCAGGCGCGAGCGAGCGCGCCGGGTTCATCGAGGCGCCGCTGATCGGGCCGGCGACGAGCGCTTCAAACGCGATGACGGAGCCGATAGCGATGCCGGCGGTGATGCCTTTCTCCTTCGCCCCGGTCGAGACGCTGAGGATCACCCACATCAGGATCAAGGTGAGAATCACCTCCAGCACGAACGATTGCAGCGCACTACCAGCAGGAATGGTGGCGCCGAGGGAGCGTTGCGCCGGGAACATGAGGCGCAGGGTGACACTGGCGGCGAGCGCGCCGAGCACCTGCGCCGCGATATACGGCAGCACACGCGCGAACTCCAGCCGCCCCGCCGCGAAGAAGCCGAGCGTCACCGCCGGGTTAAGATGCGCGCCGGAGACATCGCCGACGGTGTAGATCATCGCCAGCACCACGAGCCCGAAGCTGATGGCAATCCCAACATGCCCGATCACGCCGTCGCTGACGCTATTGATCACGATCGCGCCGGTGCCGGCAAAGACGAGGCAGTACGTTCCGAAGAATTCAGCGGCGCATTTTTTCATTCTTGAATTTAGTAATGTCGCGCGAGCAATGTCACTTCCTCCGGCGGGAGGAACTCTGCGAGACGCTTCTCGGAAATGACCACCCGCGTGCCGATGTGCACCTGCCGATAAAGCGCGATCACATCCTTCGACCGCATCCGGATGCAGCCGTAGCTGGCGCGCCTCCCGATGCGGCGCTCTTCGGCCGTGCCGTGGATGTAAATGCAACGCTCTCGGGCGTTGCGATTCTGTTCTTCCTTCCCGCGCAACCAAAGCACCCGCGCCACAATCGGATCGCGGCCGGGGGAATTCGGCGCGATGACTTCGCCGGTGGGAACCCTGCTCTTAATCACCGTCCCGGGCGGCAAGCCATCGCCGACTTTGCCGCTGACATACAGCACTCCGAGCGGCGTGCGATAAGTGCCGACGCCATCTCCATTTCCGAACTTCGAGGTGGAAATCGGATACCGTTCGACGGTGCGGCCGCGTTTGATCAGCGCCAGCTCCTGGTCGGCAATGCTGACGACAATCTCGCTCCCAAACGCGTGTGCGGAGCTGCACCCGCAGGCGACGAGAAGACTCGCCGCGATGATCCACCCGAACCTGCTGCGTGTATCGTGCATCAGGCTTGTTCATAATTGCCGGACCGGCTGATTCAATCCCGGTAGTGTGACGATCAGGTAACATCTCCGATATTTTTCTTTTTACACGACAGCGCTGGGTCGCTGATCCGATTACTATTAGCCATGAGCAAGAAGTCCAAAAAGGTCACCAAGAGCATCGTGAAGTCCGTCCGGAAAGCCGTCAAGCGGCACAGTATCGCCACCGGCGTGCTGACCGGAGCGGCCACCGCGGTGGCGCTTTCCAGCACCGGAGCGACGAAACGGATGTCGGAAGCGGTCGGCACGGGGGTGGCCAGCCTGATGAAAGCCGGAAGCAAACGCACCGAGGTGCTGCGCGACCTGAAAGAGAGAACTGGAAACGCGCTGGTGCGGGCGGGACGCTCTCTCCAGCCGGCGAAACAAACTACCGATGGAAAAGTCACCACCACGACTCGGCGATCCGCTGTCACACGCCCTGCGACCAGCTAATGGCGCAGGCGAACGGCACCACGAGGAGGAGGTGCCGTTCACGCTGGTTGGATTCTATAAGGAACTTGTGAGCCTGATTCCGAAAGAGACGCGCAAGGCGGTGCGGAAAACCGTCCGCAGGGCCATCCTCAAACACGGGCCGGAGATCGCCACCGCGATTGTGACCGGTGTGTTGACGAGTGTCATCACCGCCGCCTCGACCGCGAAGACGAAAAAGAAGAAGAAGCGGAAGAAGAAGTGACGCCGCTTCGCGGCTCGGTGAGAGGTGAGACGTGAGATGAGAAGCACACGACGCTTGCGCACGACCGCTTCTCACATCTCACTTTTCACTTCTCACCTGCGACTCGCTCTAACCAATGAAACTTTACTTCCTCCGGCACGGGAAAGCCGATTGGCCAGACTGGGACAAGCCGGATGACGAACGGCCGCTGAACAAGGAAGGCCGGCGTGAGATGGAGCGGATCGCGAAGTTTCTGCGCGAGCTAAAGATTGAGCCGGCGGTGATTCTCTCCAGCCCCCTGCCGCGCGCCTGGCAGACGGCGGAGTACGCCGCGGAAGAGCTCGGCGTGGAGGCAGAGGAAGAGCCGCGTCTCGGGAAGGGTTTTAGCGCCACGAAACTGCGGGCGATGTTGAAGCGTGCCAAAGGCGGTGACCTCATGCTGGTCGGGCATGAGCCGGATTTCAGCACCGTGATCCGTGCGCTCACCGGCGGGGTGGTGAAGCTCGGAAAAGGTGGGCTGGCGCGCGTCGATCTGGAGCCGGGCGCCATGGATGGCCGACTGATCTGGCTACTCCCGCCGAAGATTGCGCGGCGGTGAAGCCAGGGAGCCCGGCTTTTCAAGCCGGTCAGAAACCACCGGGTTAGAAACCCGCTCCTGGAAGAGGGAGCGGCGTGGGTTGAGCGCGACTCGTTAGGCACCGAAGCGCCGCCCCACAACACCGGACTCGCAGCCAAGCTCCATCCGCGCCAGGTCAGGAGAACACGGCCTACAACGCCGCTGCCTGGCACGCCAGTGGATTCCACGACCGCCCTGTGCTTGTAGGCCGCGTCTCCCGACGCCGCGGGCGGTTGGCTCAACACAACACCGGACTCGCTGCCACATCCCACCCCCGCCGGGTCAGGAGACCACGGCCTACAACGACCCCGCGTCCATGGATGGGCGGCTCGTCGGGCTGATCCCGCCGAAGATCGCGCGCCGTAACGAGAGCCCGGCCTTTTACGCCGGTCAGGATACAGCGGTTAAAAACCCGCGCTCTTTGACTGCGGCGGTGAAGCCAAGGAGCCGGGCTTTTTTCCTTCACGCGGCGCGATTCAATCGGCGCGCGAGGAGCCGCTCTGCACCAGGAGCTGGAGATCGCCGATGATCGAGTCGATCTTCCGCAGATCTTTCCGCCGACCGTTCTGCGGCTTCAGCTTGCGTTTGCGCACCAGCATCATCGCTTCACGAAATTCGTGCAGCTGCTCGCGCGATAGCTCATCGGCTGGTCCCGCTGCGTCAAGAACTCGCGCGCTCCTCTGCAGGTCGCCCTCGAGGCGCTGCGCGTACGCTTTCACGGTGACGCGGAGATCGCGAAGGAGGGCTTTCACTTCGTCGCGGAGCAGCACGAGCGGAGAGGTGTCCT
>JACCZQ010000405.1 GCA_013695905.1 Chthoniobacterales bacterium | reverse complement strand
CAAGTGATTTAGGCTGACCCAAACTTTTTGGGCCAGAAAAAGGACTCATGCCACTGAGTCCCGCTGCGTTTCCAGATCTCAGCCCGACAGGCTGCTAGCGACGGACATGGCGTTCGGAAGGCCGCCCGCACAATCGAGACGCCGCAGCCTCGACAATGGGTCGGGGATTCAGCTACGAACGAGCATGAGGATTGCGCTCGGAACAGATCACGCTGGCTTTCGGCTCAAGGAGAAGGTGAAGGAGCTGCTCGAATCGCTTGGCCACGAGGTGACCGACTTCGGGACGTTCAGCGAGGATTCGGTGGATTATCCGAAATTCATCCGGCCGGCGGCGGAAGCGGTCGCGCGTGGTGACGCAGAGCGCGCGATTGTCTTTGGTGGCTCTGGCAATGGCGAAGCGATGGCGGCGAACAAGGTGCGCGGTGTGCGTTGCGCGCTCTGCTGGAGCGAGGAGAGCGCCCGCCTTTCACGTCAGCATAACGACGCGAACGTCCTCTCGTTAGGGCAACGACTGGTGCCGGAGGAGCTGGCGCTCACGATCGTGCGGGTGTGGTTGACGACGGAATTCGAAGGCGGTCGGCACGCCAAACGAATCGAGCTGCTGGACGCATAGCAGCAGGATTGTTCCCAGCCGGGATGTAAAGTTCGCGGAGGGGAGTCCGGTCTTTCTGCACTCCGCGTCGTCGCGGCGATCAATCAGCTCCCGCGGTCGAGGAGTTCGGCGAATCGCGCCTTCGCGTCGGCCGTGATCGGCGTGCCGTGGGCGAAAAGGAGCCGTTCGAAATCGAACTCGATGAGTTGCCGGAGCGATCTGCGCATTTGCTTCGGGTCGGTGCAGTATTTCGCCGGCAGCAGGGCGAAGCCATCGGAGCCAAGGTCGATCACGGCGTCGCCGATGATCAGCGTTCCGCCATCGCGGGAGCAATGCAGCGCGACTTCGCCACGGGGTGCGCCTTTGATGTGGATGCTAGTGAGTCCGGGAGGCGAACCCTCCCCGTGGCCGATCTCCACCACCTCATCCGCATCGAGGTTGGAACGCGCTTCGGCGTGCGAGTGAATCGGCACATCAAAAAGCTCGGCTGTGGCTATGGCCGTCCGGGCGTGGTTGGCATTTGTGATGATCACGCCGGCGACTTCTGCTTCGCCGATGGCGCCGGAGAGGGCATCCTCATCCACCGGGACGGGATCCACCAGATAGACGCCGCGGCTGGTCACGATGCCGCTGGAGAACAGCTCCGCTTTCAGCGCGGGGTCGTAGAGCTGCCAGACAAACGCATTGGGAAGCAAACGATGGACGTCGGTGGAGCGGTTCACTGCAGGCAGCATGGACGCACAGCGGCGCTGTGTCACTGCCGGTAAATTGAGCAAGACGCGCCGAGACAGAGGGCGATCCCGAACCCGGTGGCATCATAGCTGCTGTAATTGACCATAATTACCATAGCGGCATGTTTACCTTCTCCTACCAAGCTCGCGATGCATCCGGAAAGATCGTTTCCGGTATTCAGGATGCATTAAACGAGGACAACGCTGTCACAAGCCTCATGAGCCGCGGGCTCATGGTTCTCTCCCTCCAGCAAAAAGCTGCCGCGAACAAAACGCGGAAGAAAATCTGGACCGTCAAAGAGACCGACCTGGTTCTCTTCACCCGCCAGCTTTCCACCATGGTGGAGGCTGGTATCTCACTCGTGCAGGCGTTGACGGCGCTCTACGAGCAGTGCGATCCCAAACGCCAGAAAAGCCTCCGCGAAGTCATCAGCGATGTGACCACGCGCGTGCAGGGCGGCGACACTTTCCATGAAGCCATCGCGAAGCACCCGCGCGTGTTCGACCGACTGTTTGTGAGCATGGTCAAAGCAGGCGAACACGGCGGGTTGCTCGCGGAAATTCTCGACCGCCTGGCGGGCTTCCTCGAAGCGAGCGCGCGCCTGCGGAAGAAGATCAAATCGGCCATGACTTACCCGGTCATCGTCATCAGCATCGCATTTCTGATCACGACTTTCCTGATCGTGAAGGTGGTGCCGATCTTCGGTGAGATTTTCGCCGACTTCGGCGCGGAACTGCCGGCGCCAACCCAATTCCTCATTGATCTCAGCGAGTTCATTCGCGGCCAATGGTATTTCCTCATCGCGATCATGGCGGGCGCCTTCTTCGGCATCCGCACATTTCTGCGGTCAACCAGCGGCCGTCAGCAGTGGGACAAGTGGAAGCTGAAGCTGCCGGTCTTCGGGCCGCTCATGCACAAGATTTGCATGTCGCGATTTGCCCGCACCTTCGCGCAGCTCATCCGCAGCGGTGTGCCGATCCTGGAGGTGCTCGACATTGTCGCCGGCGCTTCGGGCAATCACGTGGTCGAGACCAGCATCAAAGGTGTCGGCGGCGATGTGGAGAAAGGGGACAACCTCTCCGTTGCACTTTCCAAGAAACCGATCTTCCCGCCGATGATGCTCCGCATGGTCTCGGCTGGTGAAGCCACGGGCAAGATCGACACCATGCTCGAGAAGATGGCCGATTTTTGGGACGAAGAAATCGAGGCGATGCTCGACGCCCTTACCTCGTTGATTGAGCCGATGTTGATCTGCTTCCTCGGCGTCATCGTGGGCGGCATCGTCATCGCGATGTTCCTGCCGATCTTCAAGCTCAACGAAGTGGTTTCGCAGAGCAAAAACTAAGCAGCTTTCGCAGAGCAAGCTAGGGAGAAGCTAAGCTCGGTAGCGGGAAGGGGTGGGTCGCAAGACCTGCCCCTTCTTGTTTTTCCCTCCTGCTCCTAATCCTAATCC
>JACCZQ010000381.1 GCA_013695905.1 Chthoniobacterales bacterium | reverse complement strand
CTTCCACCCGCACATCCACGCGGGCCTCGAATTTCGGCCTCGGGGTGCCGTCCGGAGCGGGCGTCGCCGTGGGGTCAGGCGGGCGGATTGCCTCTGCCGCCGCCACGGCGCGCGCGGCATCGTCGGTTGAGACAGGGGAATACAACCGCTCCACCTGGCCGATCTTACGTCCGGCGAGCAGCACCGGCGCGCCGAGCTTGATGCCGGCCGCGTTATCGAAATAGATGCTGTAGGTCACCAGCGGCCGGAACAATCCGGGCGCGCCAAGCAGAATCAGAATACCGGTGAGGATCGCGACCGTGGCGAGCACCAGCACGCCGGTCATGATTTCATTTCGTCGCAATTGCATCGTTGGTTCCTTCCAGGATAGGGCCTTCCGTGCTGCCGCTCAGGAATTGCGCGACGACGGGGTTCTTCGATTGCTTGAACTTCTCCGGCTCACCCACCTCGATGATGCTGCCACGGTACAGCATAGCCATCTTCGTGCCGACGCGGAAGGCGCTGTCCATTTCATGCGTCACGATAATCGATGTCACCTTCGATTGCTCGCTGAGGCTGATGATTAATTCGTCGATCACGGAACTTATCACGGGATCGAGACCGGCGGAGGGTTCGTCGAACAGGATCAGCTCGGGATCCATCACCAGCGCACGCGCGAAGCTAATCCGCTTTTTCATGCCGCCGCTCAGCTCCGAGGGCATCTGATGCTTCGTCGCAAGCATCCCCACCATCTCGAGCTTCTCATCCACGATCCGGTCAATCTCGGCGCGGGTCTTCGTCGTCAACTCCTCGAGCGGCAGCGCAATGTTATCGCGCACACTGCGCGAGCTGAGCAGGGCAGAGTATTGATACACCATTCCGATCTGCGTCCGCACCTGTTGCAGCTTCCGCCGCTTCAAGCGCGTGATCTCGTACTGTTGAAAAAAAATCGAGCCCGCCGTCGGCTGCAGAATCCCGAGCACGAGTCGCAGGATGGTGCTCTTGCCGCTGCCGCTCTGCCCCATCACGACGAGACGCTCCTGCGGCTCGACCGCGAGCGACACTCCTTCGAGCACCTTCTTTTCCCCAAACTGGAGCCGCACATCGCGCAGCTCCACCACATGCGGCGGCGTCGAGTTGTTCACGGGAAAAACACCACGTAAACGACGTTGAAGACGGTGTCGAAAGCGATCACCGCCGTGATCGCCGTAACCACGCTCGAGGTGGTGGCGATGCCGACGCCCGCCGCCCCGCCGCTCACGCTCAACCCGCGATAGCAGGCGACCGCGCCAATCAGCAGCCCGAAAAGAAAGCTCTTTGCGATCCCGGTCACGATGTCGCGGATAAGCAGTGAGCTGAGCACCAGATCGTTGAAGTAGACGAATGCGATATTGAAGTAAGCGACCGAGATCAGACTGGTGGCGAAGATCGCCGCCAGGCTTGAGATGATAGAGAGGCAGGGCATCAACGCCACGAGCGCCAGCATCCGCGGCGCCACCAGGAAGCGCAGCGGGCTGATGCCCATCGCTTCGATCGCCTCCACCTCTTCGGAGACCTGCATCGTACCGAGCTCCGCCGTAAACGAGGCGCCGATCCGCGCTGCCAGCATAATCCCGGTAAGCAACGGCCCCAGCTCGCGCGTAAACGCAATTGCCACCAATCCCGGCACCAACCGCTCCGTGCCAAACCGCTCCAGCTGGTAGCCGGTCAGCAGCGCCATCGTCAGCCCCAGGAAAAACGACACCATCGCCACCAGCGGCACCGATCCCACACCCGCGCGCGCGGAGTGCCGGAAGAAACTCGAGGCGCGGAAGGGCGCCCGACCGCGGCGCATGTTATCCGTCGTCTCCGCGATGGTGTTCACGATGAACCAGAACATGCCGCCCACTTCCGCGAGGAAGCTGCGCCCCATCTGCCCCACGCCCTGCACGACGACGACCGGATTGGTCTCGAAGGAGCGGTTCTCCTCAGTCTCTGGGATTGCCTCGGCCATGCGCTGGGGGAAAGTGCCTCAGTTCACGGGGTGGGAAAGGAGAAACTGGCTCTGGTGCTGGCGAGCAGATCGCGCTACGAACTCGCCGGATGCACCGCGCTCACGATCCGAAACACCTGCTCGCGCGCTGGCGCAGTGTCACCCGTGCTGCTGATCTGCGGCTGCGGCAGCTGGCTGTGGTGGGCAAGTTCCCGATTCACTACCTGCGCAGCGGCGAGCAGGGCGATTCGCGGACGATCTACATCTCCGCTGGCGTCCACGGCGACGAACCGGCCAGTCCCGCCGCGCTGCTCAGCTGGGCGGAGCAAAACGCGGAGCAGCTCCGCAGTCATCCGTTTCTCCTCTTCCCCTGTCTCAATCCCGCCGGCCTGCTGGCGAACGTGCGCAATGACGCATCCGGCTGCGATCTGAACCGCGCCTTCCGTCTCTCGCGTCCGCCGTCGCCCATCCGTGAGCTGAAGCGGCTGATTCGGGGCGAGAAGTTCGCGCTCGCCCTGGCGCTGCACGAAGACTACGACGCCGAGGGTATTTACATTTACGAAGCGATTCGGGCGCGAGAGCCGTTCTGGGGCGAGAAGATGCTCGCCGCGGCCCAACCACTGATCGCCGCCGAGCCGCGCCAGCGCATTGAAGGCCGGCGCGCTCGCGGCGGCGTCGTGCGGCGGCAATTCCGGCCGCGTACCTTCCCGCTCATGCCCGAGTCGATTTATCTGCACCAGCATCATTCCTTCCGCACCTGCACGATCGAGACGCCATCGGAGTTTGCATTCGAGCAGCGGGTGGCGGCACTCGTCGCCGCCACCGAGGAGGCGGTGCAGCTCTCCATCGCCTCGCGCCGGGGTTGTAAATAATCCGCCGCCCAGCTACGTCTCAACGCCTGCCGCTTCGCGCCTGAACATCGATGCTCCCCGCGTTTTCACTTGTCATTCCCGCCTTCAACGAAGCGCAGCGCATTGGGCAAACGCTCGCCGAGGTGCTCGACTGGTTGCACCGCAACAGCGCCGGGAGTGAATTGATCGTCGTCGATGACGGCTCCACCGACGCCACCAGCGACGTGGTGCGGCAGGTCTTCGCCGACTCCGGGGCAATTGCAACCCGCCTCATCCAGCAGACGGTTAACCACGGCAAAGGCGCCGCCGTTCGGATGGGCCTGCAGGCCGCCACCAGGCCTGTGGCGCTCTTCTCGGATGCCGACCTTTCCACACCCATCGAAGAAACTCCGAAGCTGCTGGAGCCGATCTTTGCCGGCGACCTCGATGTGGCCTTCGGCTCCCGCGCCTTGGATAGGAAACTAATCGGTAACCGCCAGGCCTGGCATCGCGAGCAGGCGGGCCGCGTCTTCAACCTGCTGGTGCGGCTCGCTACCGGCCTGCCTTTCTGGGACACCCAGTGCGGGTTCAAAGCCTTCCGCATGGAGGCATTCCGTCCGAGCCTCGAGCAGGCGACCAGCGACGGCTTCAGCTTCGACGTGGAGCTGCTCTTTCTCGCGCATCGTGCCGGTTTGCGGATGCGAGAAATTCCGGTGCGCTGGAATCACTGCGACGGGAGCAAGGTGCATATGGTGGCGGACAGCCTCCACATGCTGCAGGAGATCATCGCGCTGCGCCGCCGCAGCTGACGGCCGACGCCGGTCCGCAGCTACTTCTGCGAGTCGATCAACTCGGCGAACTGTTTGAAGAAGTAGCTCGCATCGTGCGGACCGGGCGCAGCCTCCGGGTGATATTGCACGCTGAAGACCGGCAGCTCCTTGTGTCGCAACCCTTCCACGGTGCCGTCGTTGAGATTCACGTGCGTTACCTCCACCTCCGGCGGGAGCGACTTCGCATCGACGGCGAAACCATGATTCTGCGAGGTGATCGCCACCTTTCCGGTGCGCAGATCCTGCACCGGCTGATTCCCGCCGCGGTGGCCGAACTTCAGCTTAAACGTGCTTCCGCCAAACGCGTATCCGAGCACCTGATGCCCGAGACAAATTCCGAAGATCGGCGTCTTCCCGAGCAAGCCGTTCACCGCGGTGTGCGCATAATCCAGCGCCGCCGGATCGCCTGGCCCGTTCGAGAGAAACACGCCATCGGGATTCAATGCGAGCACCTCCTCTGCGGTCGCGCTCGCCGGCACCACCGTGACGCCGAACCCCGCCTGCCGCAGACGCCGCAGAATGTTCTCTTTGATCCCGTAATCGTAGGCGACGATGCGATGCCGCACCGGAGGCAGCACCTGCTGATGAACTTCATCAGCATTCCCGCTCGCCACCGACCAGATGGTGCTGTTCTGGTCGCGCGGATCCCATTGATACGGAGCCGTCGTGCTGACCTCCCGCACGTAATCCATGCCCACCACGCCCTCGCCGAGCCGCGCCTCCTCGATCGCCTGCTCCGGCGACATCTCAGCGGTCGTGAGACAAGCCTTCATCGCGCCGCGTTCGCGCAGGTGCCGCGTCAAGGCGCGGGTGTCGATTCCCTGCACGCCGGGAATGTTCCAACGCTTGAGATATTCATCGAGCGACAACTCAGAGCGCCAGCTGCTCGGCACATCCGTCAGCTCCTCGATCACGAAGCCGCGCACGTGCGGCTCGGCGCTTTCCTGGTCGAGCGCGTTGGTACCGTAGTTCCCGATGTGCGGGTAAGTCATCGCGACGATCTGGCCGCGGTAGGAGGGGTCGGTGAGCACCTCCTGGTAGCCGGTCATAGAGGTATTGAAGCAAACCTCGCCCACGCGGGTGCCGGTGGCGCCGAACGACTCGCCTTCGAATGTCCGACCGTCCTCAAGAGCCAGCAGCGCACGCATCGGACGCGACTGTCGCGCGAAAGCCGTTCGCCTGCACAGGAATTTGTTTCGGCCACCCATCCTTCACGTATCTTGCTGGTGATGGACGACGATCGAGCTGACGCCGCGGACATCCCGCTCCTGTTCCCCGATCCGGTGATCGAGTTTTACATGCAGAAAGTCGATCGCGCCGCTATCCGCCGGCACCTCGCGATGAGCGTTTCGGAGAGGCTTCAATGGTTAGAGCGGCAGGCGCAGGAGCGACGCACGGACCAGTCACAGCTGACGCGCGAAGAACCTCCCGCATGGCCTGCGAAACGCCGCCCGATCGATATGGGCGTTGATCCAGCCTGGTTCGCTGAGGCAGCAGCCGTTCCGATGCTCTTTCCAGATCCAGTGATCGAAGAATACATGAAAGACGTGGATCGCGGTCTGATCCGCGAGAGTCTGAAACTCTCGAGCGAAGAACGGTTCACGAGATTCGCCGCACTGATGAAGAACGTCCACGAGCTGCGGCGAAGCGCGATGGCCGCTGCTGAGCAAAGTGATGAAAGTGCCGGCTGAAACGGACTTCGCCGCCGTGTTGCGCCTGCTGGTCGCAGCGGAGGTGGAGTTTATCGTCATCGGTGCCGTCTCAGCGATTGCGCAGGGGCTTGTCCATACGACTGAGGATGTGGACGTGGTCTACTCTCGCTCGGCTGAGAACATTCACCGGCTCACTCAAGCGATGGCGCCATTCACTCCGTATCTGCGTGGAGCGCCACCTGGTCTGCCATTCACGTTTGATGCGCGCACAGTGCGGAACGGGCTCAATTTCACGCTTACCACCATACTCGGCAGCGTGGACTTGTTAGGCGAAGTGAGTGGCGGCGGCACCTACGAACAGCTGCTGCCGTTTACCGAAACGCGACGCGCCTTCGGGGTGGAGTTTCGCACCGTCTCACTCGACAAGCTGATCCACCTGAAACGCGCCGCCGGGCGGCCAAAAGACTTCGATCTCGTTGCGCGTCTCGAGGTTCTGCGGCAGGAACGGATCGCGGCTGAGAACGCTGCAGAATAGAAAACGCCCGGAGCATTGCTGCCCCGGGCGCTCTCTTGAAGTTTTTTACCCCGCCGGTGCCGTTTAGGCGGATATCCCGTTCCCTTCCGGTAACGGGCGGGTGACCGTCGCAGGAGCGTCTGACTTCCAATGAAGGCATGTCATCTTCTCCAAAATGCGACCAAGCCCCCTTTGCTAACGCAATATCGGTCCGGGAATCACACCTGGAATCTCGAACATCGCAGGGTAAAATTTTTGGCGATCTTGTGACCGCAAATTTGAAAGAACTATTCCCGTAGTTCAGCTCCCAATTCGCTCTTCAATCGCTCGCGAATTCGCGTGTGAACCACAGTCACTTCATCGTTGGTGAGTGTCCGATTTCGGTCCCGGTATGTCAACGTATAAGCCAGAGATTTTTTTCCTTTTTCCACGGAGGAATTCTCCTGCCCCGCGAAAAGATCGAACAGCTCCGCCCCCTCCAGGAGCGGCTCGCTCAGGCTGCTAAAAACGCGCTGCACCTCCTCGTGCCGCAGCGTCGCGGGCACAATCATCGCGATGTCACGGGAGACGGCGGGGAACTTTTCGAGCTCGCGGAACTTGGCCGAATTTCTCTCGGTCTCCAGGAGTGACTGGAGCTCGATCTCCGCGAGCAGCACCGGCGAAGTCGCGCCCAGATCGGCGGCGCGCGGGCCGGTGAGTTGCCCGATGATTCCGATCTGCCGCTCTCCTTCGAAAATCCCGGCGGCGAGCGCCAGCTGCGGGTGCTCCATGCGGCGGAACGACCCGTTCGGAAGGGCGAGGCTTTCCACGGCACCTTTCAAATCGAAAAGATCGAGCGGGCGGCGTTCACCTGTCCGCCAGTGGACCGCATTCGCGAGGGCGCCGGTGCAGAGCAGTGCCAGCTGGCGCTGCTCGCTGGCGTCCGGGGAGGCGAAGGTAGTGCCGAGTTCAAAGACGCGGATGCAGCGGGCACCGGCGCGGAGATTTCGCTCCAGCACGCCCAGCAAGCCGGGGAGCAAACTCGGGCGCAGCGCCACGTGATCTTCGCTGAGCGGGTTCTTCAGTTCGACTGCGCCTTCCGCGAAAGCATCGGCTTGCCGCGGGATCAATGCCGATGTCCGCGCTTCGGAGAAGCCGAGTGCCACCAGCCGCTGGCGGAGTCGAGTTTCGAAATCGGTGCGGCGATCGGCCGCGGAGACGGCGGTGAAAATGCTGCGGCGCGTTCCTTCGACGCGATTGATGCCGTAGGCGCGGATGATCTCCTCGATCAGATCGACCTCGCGGAGGAGATCGCGGCGGTATGACGGAATCTGCCACCTCGCGGCATCGCCATTTTGCTCCACCTCGGTCAAACCGAAGCGGGTGAGAATGCCTGCTGCCTCTGCGCGGGGAACTTCGGCGCCGATGAGTGCATTAGCGCGGCTGTAGCGCAGCGTCACGTCGGCCGGCGCGGTGAGTGGAGTTCCTGCTCCTTCAGTCGTCGGAGAGGCTTGGCCGCCGGCGATTTGCTCGATGAGCCCGGTCGCTCGCTGCAAAGCGCGGAGGGTCATTCCGGGATCGACGCCGCGCTCGAAGCGATAGCTGGCGTCGCTCGGTAGATTCAGCGTGCGTGCCGTGCGGCGGATGCTCGAAGGGAGGAAGTAAGCGCTCTCCAGCAGCACGTTTCGCGTGGTGCCGGTCACGCCGGTGTCTTCGCCGCCCATGACGCCGCCGATGGCGACCGCCCGCTGCGCGTCGGCGATCATGAGATCGGTTTCGGCTAACGAGTATTCCTTCCCGTCGAGAGCGAGAAACTTCTCACCCCCGGAGGCGAGCCGCACGTTGATGCCGCCGGAGAGCTTGTCCGCGTCGAAGGCGTGGAGGGGTTGCCCCAGCTCCAGCATCACGAAATTCGTGATGTCCACGATGTTGTTGATGGCGCGAAGCCCAGCTGCTTCGATGCGCGTGCGCAGCCAGTCGGGGCTTGGCCCCACCGTCACGTTTTCGATGCGGCGGGCGGAGTAGAAGGGACATTCGCGCAACGCGGTGATGCGGACGCCGTTGTCGTAGCGCAGGGTTTCAACTTGCTCGCTGCCGGGTCCTGCAAGTTGAAAACTTGCGCTACGAAGGGCGGCGACCTCGCGCGCGAGGCCGTAGTAGCTCAGCAGATCCGGGCGGTTCGGGGTAATCTCCACGTCGAAAATCGTGTCGGGTGGGAAGATGCTGCTGATCGGTGCGCCGACTTTTGCTTCCGGGCTGAGGATGAGAAGGCCATCTTTCTCCTCTGAGATCGCGAGCTCGATTGGGCTGCAGAGCATGCCCTGCGATTCCACGCCGCGCAGTTTGCTCGCTTTGATTTTGAGCCCGTTTGGCAACGCTGCGCCCGGAAGTGCGAGCGGGACTTTGTCGCCGACTTTGTAATTCTTCGCGCCGCATACGATCTGACGCTGCTGCCCACTGCCGTCATCGACCTGGCAGACGC
>JACCZQ010000375.1 GCA_013695905.1 Chthoniobacterales bacterium | reverse complement strand
CGCTACTGCGCGCGGAATCCCGTTGCGCTGGAGCGGCTCACCTACGACCGGACGGCGAAAGCGGTCACCTATCGCTCCGACAAGTCCGACGGCCCGACGGCGGGCACCGAGACCGTGGACCCGCTCGAGTTCCTCGCCCGGGTGCTGGTCCACATCCCCGACAAGGGGCACGTCACGACGCGGTACTACGGCTGGTATGCCAATCGCCCGCGAGGCATGCGGTGCAAGGCGGAGCCTTCGGCGGCGGCGGTGCCGCCCGCGATCGTCCCCGCGCCTCGGCTGGCGCCGTCCGAGGCCACCCGCCGCTGGGCGACCCTGCTCCAGCAGATCTTCGAGGTCGATCCCCTCGCATGCCCGGCCTGCCACGGCGCCATGCGGATCGTGGCGTTCATCACGCAACCGTCGGTGATCGACCAGATCCTCTCGCACCTCCGCGCCCGCGCCGCGACGGCGGCCCACGCCGCCGCGCGGAGTCCTCCCTCGACCCGAGGACCGTCTGGACCGGGTGCCACGCGAGGACCCGCCGCGGCCCACCGGACTCACTAAGTCTCACCCCGACGCCCCGATCACGCGCGGGGACGTTCGGTGAGCGCGTCAGTCCCACCGGGGCGTCCGATCGGTCCCCGCTGCGACCGGGCGCCCACGGGAAACAACGTCCGGACATCCACCGAGGCGCGGCGGCGGGCGGCGGGCGGGCCGCTGCGCGCCCGCCGGCCCTCGCGTGGTCGGCGATCGCGCCGTATGTTCGCCGATTGCTCGACCGACCCCGATTGAATTTCCTATCCCGTTGAATTTCCTATCCCGCAGAGTTCGTGGCCGGTGCTGTCACGGTGCGTCCGGATGCCAGCGCGCAGCCGCCTGGCCTCGACGATCAACTGCTCTCTTGACAGCGCCTCCAGGTCATCGTCCACCGCGCCTCCGAGGTCTGTGGCCTACGCACTGGTATTCACAACGGTACGGCTGGTCGCCGGATCGAAACCTGATGGATGACGCGTCGCCTGGTGAAGCGTTCGTTAGACGGCGCGGTGGAATTCAGTGAGTCACCGCAGCAATCTTCACCGAGTCTCGTGTGCCGACAAGACTTCCGATGACGTATCCGGTGGATGGCCGCCACGCCAACACTGGCAGCGTGTTCGGCGGGAGTCGCCGGGCGTCCCTACCCATGAAAAACCCTCCCTTGAGACCCGCGGCTCCTTCAGCCATGGCGCCGGACCCGTCAACCCCGATTACGCGCAGCGCAATCCGCGCCTGCGGAATCGGCGTACCAGCGCTATCGTAGGCTGCCGCTCGGAACATCACGGTGTCACCTACCGCCATAACAGTATCCTTTGGCTGAATCACGATGCGCGCAATCGGCGGCACGACCGTGATCACACGGGTGGCACTGCGCCAACCCGCCCGCACGACAACGTCTGCCGTGCCCGGCTGAAGGCCACGCACGGTTCCAGAAGTTTCGATCGTTGCGATGGAAGGCGCACTCGAAGACCAGCGCAGATCCGGCGGTGCGGGCATCTCGCACTCGGAAAGGAGGTCGGTCCATCCTGCCGTGAATTGCACCGACTGGCCTACCGGAACTGTGACGTCGCGAAACGGCGAGTCAGTCGCTTCACGTAGGCACAGTGATCCGCACCCGGCCAGGGGTCCGAGGAACAGTGCAACTGCGAAATCGCGCATTCGAGAGTGTTGCAGAGTAAGCCGCCTGACATCAGGTTGTGCTGTGGCCGTTTGAAATAGAATGCGGCCGCGAAGGGGCCGCCATCGCTGGCGCGGCCATCAGCACCAACCGTCGTCAGGTGGCGCTTATGGCGCCATCGAGCTTCGCGGCCTCCGCTCGCAGCGCCGCAGCACCCATAGTCCAAGGGCAGTCGCAGCCAGCGGAAGCACGATGTTCAAGCCGACACTCGCGACGAACCCGGTCGCTTCGATCCTCCTCGCGCCACTGGCGGGGACCAGCAACGTCGGCCCCAGTGGCCCCGCAGAGAACACAAGATAGGCCACCGCGTTCCATCCGAGATGCAGGCCAATGGGCGCCGCCACCGATCCTGTGGCGACGAATGCGCGCGCCCAGAGATAGCCGAACATCCCTGTGAGGAGGAACACGTACACCATGGCAACCGGATTGCCGAGGACGCCGTAGCTGAACCAGTGATATACACCGAAGGCCGCGGCGGAGAGCCACGCCGCACGGGTGGGCCCGAGCCACTGGCCCGCACGGTAGAGGAGGTATCCGCGGAACAGCAGCTCCTCGAAGAGCACCGAATTCACGGTGAAACGGAGGCCATTGAGCATCACTGGTACGTCGACCGCCGGATTCACCGTGAACGCGTCGCCCGCCACAAGTGATTGCCCTGACTGCTGAATGGCGGCCACGAATCCAAACGCCACGAACCCCAGGACAAACTCCGTCGTGCGCCTGCGCGGCTCGTTGATTCCGATCGCATCGAGGCGGCGACCCTCCAGGCGCAGCAAGAGCCAGGAGACTGCCAGGAGAATCGGCCCGATCATCGAACCTCGGCGTATATGCGTGGGTCACAGTTGGCGCGTCCACCTGACGCCTTTAGCTCACCTGCGGCGGTCGAGCTGATGGGCGTGGCGGGAGAAGGTGCAGGTAGGCAGCCGATTCGGCCAGAACCCTTATGCATGACGCGCCGTCTGGTGCAGCGTACGTCGGGCGGGAACGTGAATTTGACAAGCTTATCGGGAGGTACCCAACGCGATGGGATGTCCGTACCAGAGCGCCACCGGTTGCCCACCGCATGTCGCCGGTCGCCAGACCATTTCGCGTCCGGCATCGACCGCGATCTCGTCGATGTCGCGCGATCCACTGGAGCGCCAGAGGCGTGTCTCGGCGACTGACCCGTTCTCCCGAATGAAGTACCAGAGAAATGCGGTGCGCCGCGATCCGCGGGGGAACTTGTCGGGCCAGGCTACCGCGACCTGGCGCGCGACGTCATCATAGTTCCTGGGGAGCGGCGCCGTCCGGGTCGCGCTGCTGTCACCACAGGCGGTGGGAGCCTGATAGCTCGCGTATTCCGCGGGCGGGGTAGCGGGGCTGCGGATTGGGGTGCTAGCGCAGGCATTGAGGAGCGTCAGTCCGGTGCAGTGCAGAACGTGCCGTGGCACCATGTGAATCAACAGTAGGTTGGTTGGCCGGCTAACGCCCTAGCTCGTCTGCGGCGGTCGAGCGTACGGGCGGCTAATCCGAACATAGGTGCAGCGATGGGCCGGATGGAAACCTGACGCCTGAAGCGCCGCCTGGTGCAGCGTACGTTAGTTGGAACTCTAGACCGGGCTAGCCCAATACACCCGGTGGTCTGAGTGTGGGCCGACGCTCACCTTACAGGTGTTGGCCTTCCGGACGCCGTCGGCCGCGGTGTACGTGACATCATAGGTCATCGTGTCCCGGTCGAAGTCCAGCCAGTCCGGCGTGATCTTGATGTCGGTGGCCTTCCTTCCGCGCAGCTCACCGTACACCCGAGCCGCCGCCATGTCGTGCCGCTCCCACAGAAGGAAGCCCCCGAGGGCGAGCGCCGCGGCGAATCCCAGGAGTGGCAAGACCATGAGGCAGGGATCCGGTTCGGGTGCCATCTAACGCCCTAGCTCACCTGCGGCGGTCAAGCGGACGGGCGTCGGGAAAGATGATGTAGGTGCGCTGCCGATTCGGCCAGAAACCTTATGCATACTGCGCCGGCTGGTCAGCGTTCGTTAGGCACGCTGCAGCGCGGAGCCTACCGCCCGCCACGAATGAGCGCGAGATGACGACGAGCCATCGCGCGGCGATCCTGAATGGGTAGATACCCACGCTGACGCTGCCACAGCCAGATCCTCGCCTTCGTCAGAACATCCGCCTCTGGGGACAGTTCGTCCTCAGACTCTGGATCGAGTCCGTACACGCCCGCAATATCCCCGAGATCCAGGGAGATCATTTCCAGGATGTGAAACAGATACAGGCACTTCTCGCCGTCGTAGCCGGCGGAAAGGCACATCGTCGCGCGGGAGCAGGTGGTCCCATGAAGGGGCTCACCGCCCGTTGACCTGCAGGTGCTCGAGGATGGCGGCGAGGGCGGGATCTTCCATCTGGCGATAGGCGTCCCAGCTGACGTTGACCGGCAGGTGTGGCCGAAGCGAGGCGACACTCCGATCGGTACACGGTACGGCGGGCGGACATGGCGCAGGTGAGTAGCTGTGCATGCCGTTGGCAAAGTGCGCCTTGAACCCCGAATTCGGCAGCACGACGTTGCCCCCTTCGGCCCACATGTCGAGATCGTCGCCCACCGGCTCACCAGCGATGACGACCTGCCCGTCCTCCGCGAAGGGCGTGACGGCGGAGATCCCGGCGGAAAAGGTGGAGCGGCCGGTGATCACGTAGCGGGGCACGCCTGCCGTCTCGCGCACGACCTCCTGCAGCAGCGCGTCCGAGAGGTTGAGGTTGCCTCCCGTGTTGAAGCGCACGTCCATCACGAAGGCACGCGGCCGTCGCTCGCGCATCGCGGCGAGCAGGCGAGCGCCGAACGCCTGCACCGTCTCCTCCGGCATGTTCTGTGACCGGGTGTACTGGAAGTAGAGCGTCCCGTCGGGCAGCCACTCGAACCAGAAGTGCTTCGTCGGATGGCGCAGGTACAGCGGGAGTGCCGCTGTGTCCGCAAGCACCTGCGACCATGACGAATCCGCACCGGGGTGCAGGGGTGACAGGTCCCACCACGCCTCGACCGCGCCCGACCGGCGCTGGAGTGGCAATGGGCGGAGGACGACGCGCCCCGCCGCCCCGCAATCGCCCACGGTATAGGTCACGGAGTCGGGCGACGACGACACGCCGAAGCCATGCAGC
>JACCZQ010000358.1 GCA_013695905.1 Chthoniobacterales bacterium | reverse complement strand
CCAGGGTATCCCCCATGAGATCATCGTCGTGGACGACGCCAGCACCGACCGCACCTGGGAGATCCTGCAGGAGCTGCGAGGGCGCATCGCGGAGCTAACGCCGGTGCAGAACAACGCCGCCAATGGTTTTGGCCGCGCGATCGTTTACGGACTCGACCAGATGCGCGGCGACGCCGTGGTCATCATGATGGCCGATGAATCTGATGACGCGCGTGATGTGGCGCGCTATTGGCGGCTGCTGAAGGAGGGCTACGACGCTGTCTTCGGCAGCCGGTTCATGCGCGGCGGCGGGGTGATCGATTATCCATGGCTGAAGCTGAAGGTAAACCGGATGGCAAATCTGTTCATTCGGCTGCTGTTTGGTATCCGGCTGAACGACACCACCAATGCGTTCAAAGCGTATCGGAAAGAGGTCATCGATGGGTGCCGGCCGCTCATCTCGCCGCATTTCAACATCACCGTCGAGCTGCCCCTCAAAACGATCGTTCGCGGTTATACGTGGAAAGCCATCCCCATCACCTGGCGAAACCGCCGGAGCGGCGAAGCCAAGTTGAAGATGAAAGAAATGGGCAGCCGCTATCTGTTCATTTGCCTCTATGTCTGGCTGGAGAAATACTTCAGCCGCGGCGATTACCGGCGCCAGGCTGCAGCTGCTGGCGCGGGAAGGAACCGCCCCTGACGGTGCAGAGGCTTTTCCAGCGACGCTCACGACGCACGAATCTCCTCGAGCCGCTTCCGCATCCGCCGCCCCACCGCTTCCGGTGCGAGCTGCACCGTCACGTCGCGGTGCGCTTGCGCTGCTCTCGCCGCGGCAGTTGCGCGATCTTTCCACACGCTGCGCATCAGCGCCGCCGCATGCTCTTCGGACGGTGCCGCCCAGCGGCCGCCGCATTGGTAATTCGGCCCCTCCGTCTCCACCTCCACCAATGTGTAGTCCACGAGGAAGCTGTTGCTCTCGTTCATGAAATCCACGTTGCCCGAGTAGCCGGTGCCGATCACCGGCTTCCCCAGCGCCATCGCCTCCGCCATCGTGAAGCCGTAGCCCTCCGAGCGATGAAGCGAGATGTAGCAGTCGCACAGTTCCACAAAGCCGAGGGTGCGGGCGCGGGAGGCCAGCTCGTTTACAATCACCACATTCGCCCCCGCCGCGGCTTCCTCCAGCCGTGCCCGCCCCGCCGGATCCAGCTCCGCCCGGACCAGCTTCAGGAGCAGCGCCACCTTCTCATCCGCAGAAAACGCCTGCCGAAACGCGCGGATCAGCCCCAACGGATTCTTCCGGTCCAGCTCACTGCACATGTCGAACATGAACAGAAACACGAACGCATCCTCTGCCACACCGATCTCACTCCGCCGCACCGTCTCCGGCTCCTCCATTAAAAGCGGCAGCGGCATCTCCGTGACCGGCACGGAGAAATGCCGCCGCATCGTGTCGCCGATAAACCGCGACGGCGCCCAGATTTCATCGATCAATCCGCTGAAACTCGGCCACTCCGCCGGAATCGCATCCAGCTCCCACAGCCAATAAGCGATGCGGTAAACTCCCGGCCGCCGGTACAAACCCGCACGCGCATAAGCGCTCTCGGTAAACGGCACCGGCGCCATCGAGAGGAGGCTGATGGGGAATCGCTCCAGCTCGAGAAACTCGCCGCGCGGGAGGAGCTCCGTGCGGGTTCCGGCAGGCACATCTCGGCATGCGACTGTGACGCCGGCGTGCTGCAGCGCTGCGCCTGTGGCGAGGGCGCCTTGCTGCAGGCCGGAGGGATAACAGAAATGCGCCAGGAGATTCACTCCCAGCTGCTGCGGATCGGGTGCCGGTGGCGCTGTGAGCGGCACCAGACCGCAGCGGTCGAGCGCCCGCCATTCCGGGAATTCCGTCCGCAGAAAATCGAGCAGGTGCTGCCCGTCTGCGTTCGGAAATCGCTCCTGCCATGAGGGCGTGATGAGATACGTCTCCGCGATGCCGCGCGGCAGATCAGTGGCGGACTCGCGGAGAAACGCCAGCACCTGCTCGTCGCTGAACTGGTGCTGCGCGCGGCCTTGTTTCAGCAGCCATTTGGCCATTCGTTTTTGGGCGACGGGGAGCAGCGCCAGCGGATAGCGCGTCTGCAGATCGACGGAACTGAGGTAGAACTCCCGCACCGGCTCGCCGCTCACGCCCGCGGAGGCAAACGGCAGATGCCGCTCGCAACTGCGCTCCAGCTGACGGCGCGTTTTTTTGTGGTCGAGATCGAGAAAATCGGG
Organism: Chthoniobacterales bacterium; assembly: GCA_013695905.1. Taxonomy (GTDB): domain Bacteria; phylum Verrucomicrobiota; class Verrucomicrobiia; order Chthoniobacterales; family UBA10450; genus JACCTI01. The sequence continues at coordinate 4,377 of JACCZQ010000358.1, read as the reverse complement.
CGCGACATTCTCCGGCTCCGCACGGCGGGAGGGGAAGAGGGAGGAGAGCGCCATGATGCGGCGAGTGTACTGCGGCTCGCCGGGATTGTCAGTGGACATCGCGGCGCGGTAGAGTTCTCTCCGTTACAGCCATGATCGAAACTACGAATCCGGAAATCAATGTCGCCGAGCTGATGGAACGCGTGCGGCGGGAGGCGGCGAAGATTGCGACGCGGGAGACGCTGCGGCCGCAGGAGACCGGGCGCCGTCGGGTGCGGGCGCCGGTGTTGCCCGCGGTGGCGGATGTGGCGGTGCCGCCGGTGGCGGGTTTCTCGAAGGCCCTCGACGTTAAACATCAGCGCACGGAAGAGACGTTGCGGCGGGCGCGGCGGGCGATCGAGGTGCCGGGGTGGGTGCCGAAGCTGTTCCGCGGCTGGTTCCGAAGTCAGGGCGGGTATAACCAGACGGTGCTGGATACTGTCGGGCATTTGGCGAAGACAAATCACCAGCTGAACCGGCGGGTGCAGGAGCTGGTCGCGGTGTCGCATCAGCAGAATCATTGGCTCCGCACGCTCGCGGGGCATCAGCAGACGCAGGCGAATTGGAGCCGTGGTGCGAGCCCGATTCTGAGCGAATTCGGCGCGACACAGCAGGCGCTCGCGGATCTCCAAACGGACGTGCAGCGGCTCGACACTACCAGCCGCGAGCTGCAGGAGGCCGACTCCCGCGCGGACGAGCACCTGCGCAATCTTCAAGGTCAAACCGACAGCTACGTGGCACAGCTCACCACCACCCGCGAGCAGCTCAGCGCCACGCGCGATCTGCTCGCCACCACACGCGATCTTGTCACCGCCGTGCGCGAGCAGCTGGATCGCGATGGCGAACACGTCCGCAATCTACAGGGGCAGGCGGACCGCCAGGCCGAGCAGGTGCAGGCGCACCGCGAGCAACTGGATCGTGACGGCGTGCACCTCCGTCACCTGCAGGATGAGGTGGAGCGCCTCGGCGCGCGCGCCTCAGAAGCGGTCCTGGCACAGCAGCGGCTTCATGATCTGCAGGGGCAGGCCGAGCGCGCTGGCGAACACCTGCGCCACCTGCAGGACGAAATGGACCGAGGGGTGCAGGACGTGCGCACGTTGCACCAGATCCTGGCACGGCTGGAGGAACGCAGCGTCAATGAGTCCGTCTACATCAAAGGCCAGCTGGCGCAGCAAGGCGCGGTGCTGCAGCGGTGGCTGAGCGCCCGGAAAACAGGAGCGCGTGAAGGCTCGGGCGTTCTCGCCGAGGAGGTCGCCGAATTCGAGTCCCACCGGCTCGATGCATTTTATGTCAGCTTCGAGAATCGCTTTCGTGGCTCGCGGGAGGAGATTAGAAACCGGATCCGGTTCTATCTGCCGTTCCTGCACGAAGCGCGTGCTGGTCTCGAGGGGCGGCCAATCGTCGATGTCGGCTGCGGGCGCGGCGAATGGCTCGAGTTGCTGCGCGAGGAGGGACTCGCCGCGTCCGGAGTGGACTTGAACAAGGAGATGGTGGCGCAATGCGTGGAACGGAACCTCTCCGTGACGGCGGGAGACGCGATGGCGTATCTGCGTTCACGGCCGGCGAACAGTTGCGGCGCGGTAACCGGTTTTCACATCATCGAACATCTGCCGCTGGAGACGCTGATCGATCTTTTTGCCGAAGCGCAGCGGGTGCTGCATCCCGGCGGCCTCGCAATTTTCGAGTCGCCGAATTGCAAAAACCTGATGGTCGGCGCGTGCAACTTCAACATCGATCCCACGCACCGGAATCCGGTGTTTCCGGAGACGGCGGAGTTCATCCTCGGCACCCAGGGATTCGAAAAGGTGCAGATTGAATATCTCTCGCCGGTGGACACGAGCCACGTGGAAGGAAGCGGCGAGCTGCCGGAGTTGCTGCAGGGTCTGCTGTATGGGCCGCAGGATTTCGCCGTCATCGCACGGAAACCGCTCCAGGGATGAAGCTGGCGCTGGTGATTCCGTGGTTCGGCCGCGACCTGAAAGGTGGCGCCGAACAGCAGGCGTGGCAGATCGCGGCGCGACTCGCCGCGCGCGGGCACGAGCTGGAGGTGCTCACGACCTGCTCGCGCTCGCACCAGGATGATTGGGCGACGAATCACCTGCCGCCGGGCGCGACGGTGGAGCGGGAGGGGTTCACCGTCCGGCGGTTTCGCGTGGAGGAGCGGGATCGGCAGGAGTTCGATCGCGTGTGCGGCGCGTTGCTGCAACTGCCGGCGGAGGAATTGAAAGCCGGGGTGCCGCCGGTGCCGGCGGAGGATTCCCGCATCTTCGCGAATGAGCTGATCAAATCGCCGGAGCTGCTCCGGTTCCTTGAGCGGGAGAAGGAGAATTACGATTGGTTCCTGTTCCTGCCGTACCTCTACGGCCCGGTGCTGAACGGCGTCGCGATCGTGCGGGAACGCGCGGCGCTGCAGCCGTGCCTGCACGACGAGGCTTACGCTTACCTGCCGGAAGTGGCGGAGGCGTTCGCGAACGCGGGTCTGCTGCTGTTCAACAGCGAGGGCGAGCAGGAGCTGGCGCAGCGGCTCTTCGGGCCGGGGATTTGGCCGAAGTCGCGGCTGGTAGGAGAAGGTGTGGAGGTGGAGGCCGGGGGGCGGAATGGCACGGGCGCAGCGGCGAGTGGCGATCCGTTTGTGCTCTACCTCGGGCGTAAAGACGCGGGCAAAAACGTGCCGATGCTGGTGAATGCGTTCCGCCGTTTCCGCGCGGTGCGGCCAAATTCAAAACTGCGGCTGCTGCTCGCGGGCAACGGCTCCGCTGAACTGCGCGACGCCGACGCCGGTCGCGCGGAGGATCTCGGCCTCGTCTCCGAGGAACGTAAAGCCGAGCTGCTGCGGGACTGTGCGGCTCTCTTCCAGCCGAGCCAGAACGAGAGTTTTTCGCGCGTGATCATGGAGGCGTGGGCGCACGGGAAGCCGGTCGCGGCGCACGCCTCCTGTCTCGCAACGGCGGTGGCGGTGGAGCGGGCGAATGGCGGCTGGCTTGCCGCGGAGGAGGCGGAGTGGGCGGAGTTGTTCGTCACCGTCGCGCGACAGTCGAGCCGCGACATGGCTGCGCTCGGCGAGAACGGCCGCCGCTACGCGGAAAATATCGCTGATTGGGACAAGGTGATGGAGCGCTACGAAGCGGCGTTCCAGAAGGAGCAGCCACGGCATGCCGCCACGTCGGCGCGCAAATCAGGAGCAGGCCGGAAGATCAACCAGTTCCTGCCGAACCTCGGCTACGGGGATGCGATTTCGAATCACGCGCTCTGGCTGCGCAATCATCTGCGCAGCCGCGGCTTCAGCTCGGAAATACACGTGCGGTTCATTGACCCGCGGGTGGCGCACGAGTGCCACCTCTTCTCGCCGGAGGCGCTCGCCGCCTCAGACGCCGCGATCTATCACCACAGCATCGGGAGCGAAATCACACCGCACCTGCTCAGCTACGAGCGGCCCAAGGCGCTCATCTACCACAACATCACACCCGCTGATTTCTTCGCGCCGTTTCGCCCAGACCTCGTGCCGATCCTGCAGAAAGGCCGCGATGAGCTGACGGAAATCGCCCCGCGCTTCCCGATCTCCTGCGGCGTCTCCCGCTATAACGCGCAAGAGCTGGCGGAGCACGGCTTCGCCAATCCTGCCGTGCTGCCGATCCCGGTGAGCCCGGAGAAATGGCAGCTCACCGCCGACGCCACGGTCATGGAGGAAATGCAGGATGGCAGCACGAACCTGCTCTTCGTCGGCCGCCTCGCGCCGAATAAAAAGCAGGAGGATCTGCTCCGCGCGTTTGAAGTTTACCTCGAGCTCGATCCCGGCGCGCGGCTCATCCTCATCGGGAAGCCGGAGGAGAACGACCCCTACGCCGCTTTCATCAACGACCTGATCACCTCCCTCGGGCTGGAGGAGTCGGTGGTGCTGCCCGGCAGCATCGCCGAGGCGCAGCTGGCGGCGTATTACCGCACCGCGGATCTGTTTTGGTCAATGTCGGAGCACGAGGGTTTCTGCGTGCCGTTGATCGAGGCGATGTGGTTCGATGTGCCGGTATTCGCCTACAAATCATCGGCGATTCCGGAGACGCTGGGTGAAGCAGCGTTGATGTTCACGAGCAAGGAGGACCTCGCCACCCTCGCAGCTACCGCTCACCTGCTGGTGCAGCGCGGTAAGTTGCGGCGCACCGTGATCAGAGCACAGCAGCAACGGCGGCGAGATTTCCTACCCGAGAAGGTGGTGCAGCTGATGGATCGGTTGACTGACGAACTTATCAAACTAGAAGTCACGAAGAAATGGCCGTTTCATTCCTGCGATGGGATTCAGCGAGCGGCAACCTTGCTGTTTCAGTTCTGGCCCCGCGATAATTTACCTGCGTATCTGTATGGAGC
>JACCZQ010000357.1 GCA_013695905.1 Chthoniobacterales bacterium | reverse complement strand
GCCTGTGTTCCGGCAGACCTGCCCAAGCGACTTCGAGGCTCATGCCCGTAACATCCACCTGCGACTGCGAAGAAGAAGTTTGTCTGGCGACTGCGGAAGAGGCATCCTGTCATTCGTAGCTTCTTCGGCCTATGAAAACATCTCTCCCATCCCTGTTAGTGGCAGCCGCTTTCGCCAGCGGCGCGATGAGTGCACTCGACGCTTCGGCGCAGACTCTCCCGATCAATTACCACCTCCAGCTGCAGGTGCGGGCGAACACCGGCGGCACAGCTTACAACCTGCCGAACGGCTCTACGTTTAACAGCGTCTCGGTGAGCCTGAACGACTCCGGCGAGATCGCGGCGAAGGTGAACACCGTGGGCCAGACGGTGAGTCCCGGTGTGTTCTTCGGCGGGCATGGCGTGGGTGGGCTGGTCCACGATGCCGGCGACAACGAGGCGATCACCGGTGACGCTTTCCTGAACAACAACAACCAGATCACCTGGACCCGCTCCCTCAGCACGAACAACGCTGACAACGGCGTCTGGCGCTACAATCGCGCCACCGCCACCGCGGCGCTCCTCACGAACGGCCCGCTCGGCGCCACCTCCTACACAAACCCGCGCCTCAACGACCTCGGGATGCTCGGCACGCGCGTGCGCTTCAATACGCCGCAGGCGCTCATGAGCTATAACCCTGCGACCAACGCCTGGATCAACTACGTCACGGAAAACTCTGGCGACCCGAACAGCCCCTACTCCTTCATCTACGCGCCGGCTTTCAATAACAATCACCGCCTCGCCGCGCAGGTGAACCTCACCAGTCAGGCGTCCACCTTTAAAGAGCTGCGCATCTGGAATCCCAACGGCACCTCGGTCCTGGTGGCGTCCGGCGACAGCAGCACCGGCCCCACCTTCTACGCGTTCGATAACAGCATCTCGATGAACAACTACGACCAGGTGGCGTTCACCACCCGCACGAGCACGGCGGCGGCCGGCCGGCGCATCGTGGTTTCCGATGGCGTCACGACGCAGATGTTTCCCACCGTCAGCTCGGGCTCCGGATTCACAAGCATCGATTTTTTTGCGCCGGTGATCAACGACAACGCCCGGGTGGCGTTTCGCGGCAACGATAACCAGGCGACGCCGAGGGACTCCGTCTTCGTCACTGACGGCACGACCTTCCAGCGCATCGCAGGTGTCGGCGATACGCTCATGACGGATGCAGGGCCGCGCGTAGTTGGGTTCCTGATGGGTGGAGTGGACATCAACATTCACGGCGCGGTCGCGTTCGGGGTGCAATTCACCTCCGCTTCCGGTGGTGGCAACGCGATCTATGTCGCTTACCCACAGATTCAGCCGCTCATGGCCGTCTCGCGCAAGATCCATGGCGACGCCGGACCGTTCGACGTGGTGCTGCCGCTAACCGGCACGCCGGGTGTCGAGAGCCGCCGGGGGAGCGGTAAGAATTTCAACCAGCACCAGGTGGTGATCACCTTTGCGGCTCCTGTGACCTTTGGCTCGGCCATGGTCACTTCGGGAACCGGCGCCGTGGACACAGCAACCATCCAGGGCAATCAGGTGATGCTCGAGTTGAGCGGCGTAGCCAACGCGCAGACGCTGCAGGTCACGTTGTTCAACGTCTATGACGGCGCGAACACCAGCCACGTTGTCATTCCCCTGTCGGTGCTGGCGGGCGATGTGAATGGCAATGGCACGGTGAACTCTGCCGACGTGGCGCAGGCGAAATCGCAGGTCGGCATCACGAACTCCACGAACTTCCGCGCGGATGTGGTCCCGAACGGCGCGGTCAACGCCACGGACATCGCGTTCGTGAAAAGCAGAGCCGGGACATCCCTGCCGTAACGCGCCGCCGGAGTGTGGCTCCCACACTCCGGCCGACCACTTCCCGACAGTTTACCGACGACCGCGTCCGCCGCGGCCGCCGCGGCCGCGAAGATCGTTTTGAATGTCGCGGATTTCGCTGCGGATTTGCTGCGCCCGCACCCGGACTTCCATGCCGCTGAAGCGGCCGCGAGTGAAGCCCTGGTTCAAAATATCGGTGGAGCGTTGCACACGAGCGAAACGCGCACGGATACGGCGATCATTGCCGCGGCGGCTCATGCGGACGTCTCCGCGGGTGCGGCGCACCTCGCGGTTCAGCTGCTCGAGCTCGGCCGCTGCGCGCCGGTCGCGTATCCCGGGGACGATGCCACGTGGCACCTGCACTGTGATCGCGGGCCGATCGGAATAGCGCTGTGCAGAAGCGTTGCTGGCGAACCCGGCGAAGCCGAGAGCGACGATGGAGAGAGAGGGCGATTTTTTTCATAATGAGAACTCCTTGTTCAGATACGTCTGACGCGCCCCGACTGGGCCCATCACTCCCCAGTCGGGTCACTGGATGTCCGTAAAAATAGGGGAAACCCCCGATGGGCAAACTTGGGGTGGTTTACTATTTTCAGCTTATCCATTTGGATCTTCCTCTTCTTGTTTCGGTAGGAGCCCTTGAAACGACCAATCCTGCACAGTGAAAAACGCGAGCGCACCATGGTACCTTTCTAGCCGCCGGGCGCTCCGCGCGGTCCTCCCTTCGCGGCACAATCGCCCGTACAAAAAGAAGTTTCAGATTTTTGGAAACTCCCGTTCCCGATTTCCGGAGTAACTGGCGAACCCCCTCGCACACACCATGAAGACGATCTCAGCACCTCCTTAGAAATCGCTCCACCGCGAGCTCTGCCATCGTCCTACCCGCTCATAAACCCGAGTCCCTCCAACTCCTACCC
>JACCZQ010000280.1 GCA_013695905.1 Chthoniobacterales bacterium | reverse complement strand
GCCGTGGAGCGGCCCCTTCAGCGTCCCACACGCTGAAGTGCAGGCGGCATACATGTCGGCGAGCGTCGAAGCGGTCACGCGGGCGGCGAAGGTAGAGGCGTTGAATTCGTGATCGGCGTAGAGGATGAAAATGGTGTCGAGCATCCGCACCTGCCACGTCTCAGGATTTTCGCCGGTGAGCTTGTAAAGGAAGTTGCCGGCGTGGGTCAGATCGTTGTTGTCGTTGATCGGATCGTGTCCCTGCGAAATTCGCCACGCATCGGTGATCAAGGTCGAGACTCGCGCGATGAGACGGATCGCCTTCCGCACATTGGCTTCGTGCGAGTGATCGTTCAGGTCGGGATCAAACGCGGCCAGCATGGAGACTCCGGTCCGCAAGACATCCATCGGATGCATCGTCTTCGGCAGGAGCCGCAGCATTTCGAGCACCGGTTTGGGCAGCTCGCGCTGGGCGGCGATTTCTTTCCCAAAATCCATCAGCTGCTGCGCATCGGGCAGATCGCCCTTCAGGAGCAGATACGCGACTTCCTCGAAGTTTGCCTGCTTCGCCATCTCGTGGATGTCGTAGCCGCGATACATCAGGCCCGCGTTCGGATCGACCCAGCAGATCGAAGTTTCGCCCGCCACCACGCCGGCGAGTCCTGGGCTGTAAGCTGGTTTGGTTGCAGTGCTCATAATGTGTGTTCCTCGCTAACGAATGGCGTGCATCGCTTGTCATTCCGACCGAAGCGCAGCGCAGTGAAGGAATCTCTCATCATCCTCCGCTTGCTCCAGAACAGTTAGAGATGTTTCGACTTCGCTCAACATGACAAATGTAGAGCGCTCCGCCTTTCTGAAGGCCCGCCCAGCGTCCCTTGTCATTCCGACCGGAGCGCAGCGCAGTGGAGGAATCTCTCATCATTCCCAACTTGCTGCAGAACAGTTAGAGATGTTTCGGCTTCGCTCAACATGACAAAATAAGATGGGCGGCGACAAAGATCGCACCCGCCTTGCTTTCGCTATTTTGTCGGGTCGTAATCGAGCAGCTCGTAAAGTTCTTTCCGCGTCTGCATGCGATCGAGCCAACTCTCCTGCGTCCCCTGCTCTTTCAAATCCCGCAGCATCTCGCCCGCGGCTTTCATGGTCACACGAAACGCCGTCTGCGGGTAGATCACCATTCGGTAACCGAACTCCGCCAGCTGGTCCCGCGAGAGCAGCGGGCTCTTGCCGAACTCGGTCATGTTCGCGAGCAGCGGAGCGTCCACGGCATTGGCGAAATCGCGGAACTCCTGCTCGTTCTGCAGCGCTTCCGGGAAAATGGCATCGGCTCCCGCGGCGAGATAGCTCTGTGCCCGTTCCACCGCTTTGTCGAAGCTCTCCACTGCGCGAGCATCGGTCCGCGCGATGAGCAGAAAATCCGGATCGCGCTTTGCTGCCGCCGCGGCTGCGATCTTCTCGTTCATGTCGTCGATCTCCACCAGCGATTTGCCAGCAAGATGGCCGCAGCGCTTGGGAAATTCCTGATCCTCGATGTGGCAGCCGGCAAGCCCCACCTGCTCGAACAGCTCGATCGTGCGAGCGGCATTCTCGACACCACCGAAGCCGGTGTCGGCATCAACAATGCAGGGAATCTTCACCGCTCGCGCGACATATCCGGCGAGCTGCGCCACCTCGGTGAGCGTCAGGAGGCCAATATCGGGAACACCAGCCGTCGCGTTACACAAGCCGGCGCCGCTGATGTAAACCGCATCGAATCCGGCCTGCTCCACCAGCCGCCCCATCGAAGCGTTGAACACGCCCGGCATCGGGACGCAGCCGTTGCTGATCAACTGGCGAAGACGCTTCGTGGTGCTCATGACACCAAGCATTCAGACAGAATGAACGAAATGGACAGAATCGGAGAATCCGTTGCCTGATGCTTCTGAGCCATTCTGTTGATTCTGTGAATTCTGTCGAAAAAATCAGTCCTTAATCTCCAACGAGCCCATCAAAGCGGAGACATTCTCCGCCTGATCCAGCTTCCAAGAGTGCTCCAGCACGCGAACGCCCGGCATCGCAACGCAGCCGTTGCTGATCAACTGGCGGAGACGCTTCGCGGTGCTCATGACCGAAACGATTCAGACAGAATGAACAAAATGGACAGAATCGGAGAGCCCGGTGCCTGATGTTTCTGAGCCATTCTGTTGATTCTGTGAATTCTGTCGAAAAAATCAGTCCTTAATCTCCAACGAGCCCATCAAATCGGAGACGTTCTCCGCCTCGTCCAGTTTCCACGAATGCTTCAGCACGCGATCCGCGCCTTCCTTGCTGATCTTCGGCGCGGCGAGCTGCAGGAATTTGGCCTCGACGCCATCGTCCGGCAGCCGGTTCTTCGCGTTCCCTAACGGGTAATCCACCCGCTTCGTCAGCGTGCGGCCGTCCGCCAGATTCACATGCACGATGTTCGCCACCGCCTCCGCATACAACGCGCTGAGCTCGTCGTTCCGCTCCACCTTCACGCTCTGCAGAAATTGCACGATGCCGGTCTCGGTGAACCGCTCCGGCGCGAACTGCTTGTCCGTCACCTCGCCATCGATCAATGCCACCGCCGTAATGTAAGGCAGGCTGTGATCCGCCGTCTCGCGGCTCTGCGGCCGCCATTTCTCCGGCTCGCTCCCGATGATATCGACCGACGCGTCGTGGCTTTCGATCACCATCGATTTCACCTGCGACAGATCCTGAATCTGATTCCGGATATGCAGCGCCGCCTCGATCGCGCTCTGGCTGTGATACTCCGCCGGCCAGAATTTGATGCTCGTCTTTAGAATCATCGACGCCGGGCCTTCTCCCGTCATCGCTTCTTTCGTCTTGTCGAACACCTCCGCGACATTGCCCAGCGACACGCCGAGCTGCTTCTCGAATCCCATTTGCCCTTCAAAAATCGGAGCCGGTCCGGTCATGCCGCGGCTGGCGAGCAGCGCTGAGTAAACGCCGTGCCGTGCAGCGTGCGCGAAGGCCACTCCTTTCCAGTGCGACAACTCCCCCACCCTCGACTGCCGCATTCCCATGCCGGCGACACCTGCGATGTTGACGGCGTGCCGCGTCCGCTCCGGGTCCAGCTTCATCAATTTCGCGCAGGCCAGCGCCGTC
>JACCZQ010000253.1 GCA_013695905.1 Chthoniobacterales bacterium | reverse complement strand
AAAGTTCGCGACTCGCGAAAGCTTTCGGAGTCGCCAGCACGCTGCAAGCGTGCGCTCCCCAGAATTCGGCTCCGCGCGCACGTCGCAGCATCCGTGGGAGGATCTGTCTGTTACGGAACCCTGGCAACGTCCCCACGGAGATCATGGAGCGTTTCCTCCACTCCCTCGATGGAAACGCCGCCCCACACAGAAACCATTTGTGTGTCGTGATCATCCCAGCTGACAGGCTGATCGGGGGGCGGCGAATCGGTAATCGGAACGATGCGCGCCACAGGAGTTTTGCGGCGCAGGATCTCAATCACCTCTCCCGCTTTCACTTCGTGGAGAATTCCCGCGAGGTTGTGTTGAGCCTCTCTGATCGTTACCGTCTTCACGACGCACATAAGGACGCACAAAAATAGGGCGTCAATTCGCGTCTGCCCCTGCCGCGCGCCGGCGAAAAACAAAGAGCCGGTTATTAAACGGCGTGCCACCCCAGGTGGGGATCTCCTCGTGCGTGAACTCGTGAGGCGAAAACACGGCGGTGATCGCCTCCCGCTCCGGAAAGTTCAGCGGCAGCCCGAGGTTCCATGAGACCGCCTGCGCGAAAATCTCTCCGGCATAGGTGGACCAATACCGCAGCGACTGCTCCCGCGGCGAATCGCGCAGCAGGAGCATTCCGCCCGGCGCGATTGACGCAGCGAGTTCCTGCAGCAGCGTCGCCTGCCGTGGGACGGTGAGATAATGCAGCACGTCGAGCATCGCGATGCTGCCGCGGAACTGCAGCTGGCTTTCGGCGAGGTCGCGGACCGAGAAGGTGAGGCCGCGGTCATGCTGCGCCGCGACTTTTGTCGCGGTGGCGACTTTGCGCGCATCCAAATCGAAGCCGGTGATCGGCGGCACGAACCCGCGCTCCCGCAGGTAAAACGGCAGCAGCCCCACCCCGCATCCAATATCCAGGAGCGGCTCCGCCGTTTCGCGCAGCAGATCGAAGGCGGTGCGAAACACCGGGTCCGACCGCAGCTTGCTCGCCACATACATGCGCAACGGCCGCGGCCGAAACCGCGCCGCGACCCGTGCACACGCTATCTCATGCGTCGCTTCCGTTGCTCCCCGGTTTTCCATTTGCGCCGCTATTTTGCACTGCCAGACTGCTCCGATGCCGGACTTCTTTCGTGATTATGAAGTCGGCGGCTTTTACGATGAAATGTTCGCGGCGCCCGGCGTGGTGCGGCCTCACTACAGCAAATTGCTGGAGCGTTTCAAGCAGATGGAGCGCGAGGAGTTTGACCGGAAGCGTTCCCTCGCCGCCTCCACCTTCCTGACGCAGGGGATCACCTTCACGGTTTATAACGACGACCAGGGCACCGAGCGCATCTTTCCGTTCGATCTCATCCCGCGGATCATCCCGGCGCAGGAATGGGAGACCGTGGAGCGCGGTCTCGTGCAGCGGATCACCGCGCTGAATCTGTTTCTGCACGACATCTACCACTCGCAAAGCATCCTGCGCGACGGCGTCATCCCGAAGAACATCATCTGGGAAGCAGTGCATTTTCGCCCCGAGTTCATGCACTTCGATGTGCCGCGCAACATTTACATCCACATCTGCGGGACGGATCTGATTCGCGACGGCGATGGCAATTACCTCGTGCTGGAGGATAACGCCCGCTGCCCGTCCGGCGTTTCCTACGTGCTGGAAAATCGGCAGGCGATGAAGCGCGTCTTCCCGACGCTCCTGGCGCAACATCGCGTGCGGCCGGTGGAAGATTACAGCCAGGAACTCCTGAACGTGCTGCGCTATGTCGCGCCGGAAGGCAAACCCGACCCCACCGTGGTGCTGCTCACCCCGGGCGTTTATAATTCCGCCTACTTCGAGCATTCGTTTCTCGCCCGCTCGATGGGAATCGAGATTGTCGAGGGGCGGGATCTCGTCGCGCGGGATGGCTGTGTCTTCATGCGCACGACGAAAGGGGAGAAGGCGGTGGATGTGATCTACCGCCGGATCAACGACGATTACCTCGATCCGCAAGTGTTCCGGAAAGACTCCGGCCTCGGTGTGCCGGGGCTCGTCAAGGCGTATCGCGAAGGCAACGTCAGCCTCGCGAACGCGATCGGCACCGGGATCGCAGACGATAAAGTGGTTTACCATTTCGTGCCGAAGATGATCCGCTATTACCTCGGCGAAGATCCGATCCTCCCGAACGTGCCGACGTATCTCGCCTCGGAGAAAAGCGACTTCGCCTACATTCTCGAGCACATCGAGGAGCTGGTGGTGAAGGCGGCGAATGAGAGCGGCGGCTACGGGATGTTGATCGGCCCGCAGTCGACCAGGGCGGAGTGCGACGAGTTTCGCGAAAGAGTGCGCGCCAATCCGCGCGATTACGTTGCGCAGCCGGTGGTGCCTCTCTCGCGTGCGCCATCGTTCTGCGACGACACCGCCATGGAAGGCCGGCACGTCGATCTGCGGCCTTACATTCTTTACGGCGAGAAGGTGACAATCGTCCCCGGCGGCCTCACGCGGGTGGCGCTCCGCCGCGGCTCGCTGGTGGTGAACTCCTCGCAGGGCGGCGGCAGCAAAGACACGTGGATTCTTGATCAAGACGAACCGCCGGCCAACGGCACCACGACCTGATGCTCAGCCGTGTGGCCGATTCGCTTTACTGGATGAGCCGCTACATCGAGCGGGCGGAAAATAACGCCCGCATCGCGGAGGTGAACCTGCAGTTGCTGCTCGATTTCGCCAACCAACAGGAGGGCGACCCGCAACAGCAATGGGACCCGATCATCAGCTCCCTCGAGGAGAATGAATTCTTCGCCTCGCTCTACGACCGGCCGGACGGTCGCGCCGCGATCGATTTCATCACCCTGCAGAAGGAGAACCCAAACTCCATCTGCTCCTGCATCTCCCTCGCGCGCGAAAACGCCCGCACCACGCGCGAACAAATTTCGAGCGAGATGTGGGAGCAGATCAATCGGCTCTATCTCTTCGTCACCAGCGACGCCGCGGCGGACCTGCTGCGGGACAGCGCCTACGAGTTCTTCCGGCGCATCATCGCAGGTTCGCACCTTTTCCAGGGGATCACCGATGCCACCATGAACCAGGGCGAGGGCTGGGATTTCATCCGGATCGGGAAATTCATCGAGCGCGCCGACTCCACGTCGCGCATCCTCGACGTCAAATATCACATCCTGCTCCCCTCCGGCGAAAGCGTGGGGGGCAACGTCGATATCATCCAGTGGATGGCGGTGCTGAAATCATGCAGCGCGCTCGAAGCTTACCGGAAGGTGTATGTGGATCAGGTGGCGCCGTGGAAAGTCGCCGAGTTCCTGATCATCGACAGCGAATTTCCGCGGTCGATTCGCTTTTGCGTCGAGTCACTGGACGGAGCGCTCCATCGGATCTCCGGCACGGGCGAAACAGATTACTCGAACGAGGCGGAGCGGCTCTCCGGGCGGCTGCGGTCGGATGTCGTTTACATCACGATCGGCGACATCTTCAAATTCGGGCTGCACCAATACCTCGAGACAATTCAGCGCCGGCTGGTCGAGATTAATAACGCGATGCACGCCACCTACTGCGCCAGAACATAGCGCCGCTACGGCTGCAGCAATCCAAAGTACCAGCCGAGCAGCAGCTGCCCGAAGAACATCCAGATTAACGCACCGGCGGCGAGATACGGTCCGAACGGCAACTTCGCCGACCAGACGCGTTTCCCGATGAGCATCGTGCCCACGCCCACCACCGAGCCGAGCAGCGATCCCGCGAAGACGCTGAACAGCACCGCCTGCCAGCCGAGAAAAGCGCCGATGCAGGCGAGGAATTTCAGGTCGCCGCGCCCCATCGCTTCGCGCGGGATCTGCAGCTCCCGCACTACCCCACGGATCGTCTGCAGCGTGTCCAGCTGCAGTTCTTCAGTGGCGGTGGAGACACGGTTGTAATGGAAGCGCAGCGTGGTCGCGCCTAACGAGCGGCCGTCGATCTCCGCCTCGTCGCAAATGAGCAGGAGCTGATCGCTCTCACGCGCGAAGTAATCGCTCCAGAGCCCCTTCTCATCTCCCACGACCAACTCCGCGTCCTCGCCTTGCCGCGTCCAGCTGAAGGGCGTCGGCGCATCGAGCCGGATCTTCTTTTTCCCAAACGCCCGCTTTCCTCCCTCCAGCACGAGCCAAAGCGCGGCGTAGCCGAGCGCGGCCGAGAGGACAGACGTGACCAACGCGACCAATCGGGAATCCGTCGCCATGAGAGCCGGCACGAGCAGGCAAGCGACCACCCCTGCCGCCACGCCGCCGAGCGTGATTTCATCGGGAATGATGAAATGCTCGAAATCGATAAACGTGGCGGTGATCAGCAGCGCCACGAGCACCCAGTAGGCGAGCGCGACGTCCCACGGAAAATGCAGCCAGACCGCGAGAAAGAGGAGCGCCGTGAGCAGCTCCACCGCGAAGTAGCGCAGCGCAATCCGCGCGCCGCAGTTCGCGCATTGGCCGCGCAGAAACAGCCAGCTGAAGAGTGGCAGATTCTGGTGCCACGGGATCTGATTCTTACAAACGGGGCAGAACGACCGCTTCGGTTCGTTCACCGAAAGATCGAGCGGCAGCCGGTAAATGCAGACGTTCAGAAACGAGCCGACCGTCGCCCCGAGGACAAACGCGAACACCCCGAAGAGCAGCTCATAACCTGCCAGCGCGGTCTCGTGCACGATCTGGAGAAGGAGCACCCGCTACCGTGGATCCGGCTGCTCTTTGCGGTGAATCCAGATGCTGTTCAACAGCCCCAGCGCGAACATGATGATCACCACAAACGTGCCGCCATAGCTGACCAGCGGCAGCGGCAGACCGGTGATCGGCATGATGGCAATCGTCATGCCGATGTTCTGATAAACGTGAAAGAAGAGCAGCGCCGTGAGGCCGACGGCGAGGAGGAGGCCGAATTGGTCCCGCGCCTTGATCGCGATGAAGATGCAGATGAGCAGCAGCAACGCGAACGCGCAGAGCAACGCCGCGCCCCCCACAAATCCCCACTGCTCCGCGATCGCCGAGAAGATGTAATCGTTATGCACCGCCGTCGCCGGCAAAAACCCGAGCTCCACCTGCGAGTCGGGCGCGAGAAAACCCTTCCCGCCCCAGCCTCCCGAGCCGATCGCGATGAGCGATTGATTAATGCCCCAGCCGCTGCCCTGCGGATCCACACTCGGATCAAGAAACGCCACGATGCGGCTCCGTTGATATCCTTTCAGCAGCAGATTCACCGTGAGCGGGATCGCCGTCGTCAGCAGCAGCAGGATGGAGATCAGGTAGCGCAACGGCAGCCCACCCGCGAAGAGCATCGCCAGCAACACCACTCCCAGCACCATCGTGCTGCCGAGATTTGGCTGCTTGAGAATCAACAAGGCGGGCGCACCGATGATGGCCGCCGCGCCGCCGAGCTGCAGCGCCGGGTGGATATCGCGACATCGGCTCAGGAACAGCGCGAGGATCATGATCCCCGCGATCATCGCCGGCTGCGACGGCTGGAAATTCACCGGCCCGAGGTGCAGCCAGCGTTCCGCACCATACACCTCCCGGCCCATCACCAGGACCAGCACGAGGAACACCATCGTGAGGGCATAGGTGGGCAGCGCTCCCCATTTGATCCAGCGGTAATCGATCAGGCTCGTGATGAAGAAAAGAAACAGACCGATGCCGATCCATTGCGTCTGTCGCCGCCAGAAATCCGCCCCTTCGCCAGTCCGCAGGTGCGTGACGCTGTAGATGGCGATCACGCCGAACGTGGCGAGCCCCACCATCAGCAGGACGAGGGGCCAGTGCGTGCGAAGCAGTTTACGGAACAGCGGGCTCATTTCAGCTCAGGCAATAAAAAGTAGCGCCGGAAAATAGGACAGCAATCCTGCTGCCCGCCAGTCTCTTCCGCACCCGCCGCGCCTCATTTCTCGAGCGCGTCCGCGCGCGCCTTCTTCCGCTGCATGAACCACGCGATCCAGATGCAGCTCTCGTAAAGCAGATACACCGGCAAGCCCATCGCGATCATGGTGAGCGGGTCCGGCGGTGTGATCAAAGCCGACGACACGAAGATAATCACAATCGCAAACGGCCGCGTCCGCTGCATGACAGCAAACGTGAGCACCCCGAACCGCACCAGCACGAGCACCAGGATCGGCAATTCAAAAGCGACCCCGAACGCGATCGTGAATCGCGTCACGAAAGAGTAATACTCCCGCACCGTCCACGCCGGCATCCAGCCGAGCGACTGCGCGTCGCGCAGGAAGAAGCCGATCGTCGTCGGCAACAGCCAGTAGTAGCACCCCAGCACCCCGATGATGAAAAGCGCGAAGCTGGCGCCGATCGCCGGCAGCAGCAGTTTCTTCTCCACCAACGTGAGCGCCGGCAGCACAAACTCCGCGAGGAAGTAGAGCAGGATCGGGAACGAAATGACGATGCCGGCGTAGAACGCGAGGCTGAAGGAAATCGTGAGCGAGTCGGTGATGCTGAGCGATTGCAGCGTGCGGATATCCTGCCCCACCGCATCGAGCGGCCGCTGCATCATCGTGGTGAGCGCGCCGCGGAAGAGGAAGCAGAGGATCATCGCCACGAAGATCGTGATCGCCATCTTCACCACCGTCCAACGGAGGTCCTCCAGGTGCTCCACGAATGGCTTCGCGGATTCCGTGTCGGGAATCTCACGGAACTTGAAGAAGTTTTGGAGACCCATCGGCGCAGCTAAATGTGCAGCAGGAACTCACCGCGCGCGACCAGCTTTGCGCAGATGCTGAGAGTGTTCGCGTCGCGGATTTCGTTCTCGCGGATCATGCGGCTGATCTCCTCCGTGGTGAAAGCGCGGCAGTCGAGGATCGTCTCCGACTCCTCGTGCGCCTGACCCGCGGCGCTCAGCTCCACCGGCCGCGCGAGAAAGTGGTAGCCGCGCTCGTCGGTAAATCCCGGCGAGGAGAAAAAGTGCCCCAGCGGGAGCAGTTCGGCGCCGGGCGCGAGCTGATAGCCGGTCTCCTCCTGCAGCTCGCGGAGTGCTACCGCCTCGATCGCCCTTGCATCCAGCGCGGCAGCGTCATCGATTTGCCCGCTGGGCACCTCCCAGATGGCACTACGAATGGGAATCCGCTCCTGCCGAATGAGGACCAGTCTTCCGTCCGCCGTGAGCGGGGCGACGATCACCGCCGCCTTGCGATGCGCCACAATCCAGCTGCGGCCGTCCGGGCGCGCAGGGGTGCGGACCTCCTCTGTCGCCACCTCGAGATGCGCGCTGTGGAAATGGGTTTCCCGCGCGGTTGTCTCCCATCCCTCGCACTCTTCGGTCAGGCTGCTGAAAGGCACGCGGAAGAGTAGGAGGGCGCGTGCGAAAAGCGAAATTTTTCGTCTTAGCGCGGCGCAGCTCGGTCGATGCGGACCGCGACGAACCTCACCTCCGGGAGGATGAACTTCCGCAGCTCGATCTCCACCCGCGCCAGCGCGAACGTCGCGAGCAGGTGCTGCGCGATGGCATCGGCGAGCGTCTCGATCAACCGGTCGGTTCTGCTGCCGGCGAGTTCCTTTACGGCCGCGCAGACACCGGCGTAGTTCACGGTCCGGGTGATGTCGTCGTCGAGGCTGCGGAAATCGCGCTCCGGCCAGAGCGTCAGTGAGACCGTAAGCCGCTGCGGTTCGGCGCGTTCCTCATCCGGCACCCCGATGCGGACTGAGAGCTCCAGCTCCTCGATGTGGATGGAATCGGCGGAACGCGGGGTGCTGCTCACGTTTCCGAGGTAATCGTGAGAAGCTCCGGGCACCAAGAAAAAAGGCGTGAGATGAGGAGCCTCTTCCCCGGTCCGTGGGGCGGTCGCCAGATAGCCTCATAAATTCTAGAAAGACCAAGATTTTATAAAAAGACACGATATGGAAACTTCTCGCCCGCCTTTCCGTATAAATAGTTGTCATGAGTGTAACCTGGCTCTTCCTCCGCTGGCTGGTGTGAGCATTGATCCCTCGCGGCGGGATGTTTATGCGGTTGTTGGGACCCCATCCGTCTCGGAGCAGCCGGCTGATTTCTTCATCCACTGGAAATCGCGCAGCGGGAAATCGTATGCGGTCATTTTCAGCGAAGGCACCGATGGTACCCCCAGCTCCTCGAGATCCAGCCCAGCGGCGACATGAGGCTACTGGCAAGCCGCGAAAGCGACCGCTCCCGGCAGGAAGAGGGAAGGCAGCAGGGGGAACTGGCTCAGCTGAATGCGCAACTCCGGCCAGTGATTGACGCGTTGCCGGCTGCAATCCGGAGCCCCTGAGCGGCAGAATCAGTGAGCGAGAGCCGGCGCGCGACCATTGCGCACTCGTCAGCGCCCGGGTTAGCCAACGCGGAAGCGGATGTCTTTGATGACTTTGCCGCCGAACCGCTGCTTCAGTTTCCGCAGAATCTCCGTCTTCGAGATCGTCTCGAACTGGTAGTGGAGCGCCGGCTGCAGGACGCGCACGAAGAGGACGCCTTCCCGCAGACTCACCGGCGTCGAATGCGCGCAGATAAATTCTCCGACGATCGCCTTCCACGCTTCCATCACTTCGGTCTCGTGCAGCCGCTCCGTTAACCCGAGCTGCTGCATCAGCTTCGGGAGAACGTCCGCCGGGGCCTGCCAGCGGTCCGGCTGCGGTTTTCGCTCCGGCAGGCCGCGCCATTCGGCGACGACGGCGGCGCGCAGAGCAGCATTCATCGGACGGCGAGGAGAAGAGAATTCCAGGGCCGCTAGTACTTCCGCCGCATGTTACTGGGCAGGATGTTTAGCTCGGTCCGATATTTCGCGACGGTGCGGCGGGCGATGGGAATGCCGCGCTCGCTTAGAATTTCGACGATCTCCTTGTCGCTCAACGGGGAGCTGCCGTTCTCGCTCTTGACCAGCTCTTCGATGGCTTCCTTGACGCTCGTGTTGCTCATCGACTCGCCGCTCGAGGTCTGGTAGCCGGGCGTGAAGAAATATTTCATCTCGAACACGCCCTGCGGGGTGGACATGTACTTGCCGGAAATCGCGCGGCTGACGGTGGTCTCGTGCACGCCGACGGTTTCGGCGATTTGCACCATCGTCATCGGTTTAAGGTGCGCGGAGCCCTGATCAAGGAACTCCCGCTGCCGCGAGACAATCTGGTGCGCGATGTTCGAGATGGTCTGCTGCCGCTGGTGGATCGATTTGATGAGGAACTTTCCGCTCCGGATTTTGTCGCGGATGTAATCCTTCACCTCGGCGCCGTTGCCGTCCTGCGACATGATGTCTTTGTAGGTGTTGCTGATGCGCAGGTGCGGGATCTGTTCGCCGTTCAGGATGATCTGGTATTCGCCGTCGATCTTTTCGACGGTGACATCGGGCAGGATGTAATTCTGCGGCGCCTCGGCAAAAATCTGGCCGGGGCGCGGGTCGAGCTGCGCGATGTTGTTCGCGCATTTCTGCACCTGCTCGACGCTGAGGCCCATGCGACGCGCAATCTCCGGGTAGCGGCGCTTGCCGAGATCGGCCATGTGCTCGCTGATGATCTTGTATTCGAGGCTGTTCCCCTTCCCTTCGCGTTTGAGTTGAATGAGGAGGCACTCGCGCAGATCACGCGCTCCCACTCCCGGCGGGTAGAAGCTCTGGATGAGAGTGAGCATGTGCTCGAAATCTTCCTGCGCGATGCCGGTGTTCATCGACATCTCCTCGGGGTTTGATTGCAGGAAGCCGCTGTCGTCGATGTTGCCGATGATCACTTCGGCGGTCTTGCGATCGCCGCCGTCGAGCGCGGTTTGATTGAGCTGCCCCATCAGGTGCTGCTGGAGCGTTTCCTGGGTGGCGATGGAATCGAGGAAGAACTGGCGCTTCTCTTCGTCGTCCTGGGAGCGGCCGCTGTAGCTGCTCGATTGCGCCATGTAATCGCGCCACTCGTCATCGAGCTTGGCGAGCTGGTCGAACTCCTCCTTGAAATTATCCTCCGGCGGCGTCTCGTCGGGAGTCTCGCGTTCCTCGGCGGTGGCCTCGGTGGCGAGCTCCTCGAGCACCGGATTTGTCTCCATCTCCTGCTGCACGAGGTTGCGCAGTTCGAGGAGCGGCGCCTGCAGGATGAGCAGGCTTTGCTGCAACTGCGGCGCCAGGACCTGCATCTGCGACAGGTTCTGCGACTGGAACATCCCTTGGCCGGCCATGAGGGGGAAGGCTACGCAAGTCGGAGGCGCAAAAGCAAGCAATTTTCGCGCCGCGCAAAAGAGGGTTTTCGTTCCGCTGGCCCCGCCGAGCCGCCGCGGAATGCGAATTGCTGTATCGAACCGGAGCAATCCGCACCCCATGAAACGAACTACCGCCGCTTTCCTCTCGCTCGCGCTGATCACGTGCGGGCACGCCGCTGCGCCAGCGCCCGACGCCGCCGAGCAACAACTCCTCGCGCTTGTCCAGCAGCTGCAGACCCAGCAGCAGGTCATCGCCGAGAACCAAACCAAGATCGAAGCGAAGCTCCAGGTGATCGCCGAAGGCGTGCGCATCGCGCGGATCTACTCGAGCCGCGGAGGTGCGAAGTGAACCGCACCTGCTTCGTCGTCGCGGCGATGGCGCTCGCTTTTTCCGTGGCCACTGCGGGTGCCCAGGTGCCGGCGCCCGCCACCACTCCAGCCCCGGTCGCCGCTGCGCCTGCTCCACCGGCGGGCCCTTCACCTGCCACAGTGGCGGCGCTGCAGCTGCTGCAGACGATGAAGGCGGCTAATGAAGAGACGATAAGGCGACAAGCCGCCACGCTGGCGCAACTCGAGGAACTCGAGAAAGCCGTCGATCAGATCAAGATCTTCAGCAAACGCGGATAGGCGCGATCGCATTCTGAGCGCTGCGAGGACGACCTAAAGAGCGTCCCGCCAAGGACTCTTCGTTACTCCGACTTTTTGGAGCCCTTGCTCTTCGGCTCTACCTTCCGGTAAAGCGTGGCCATACTGATGCCGAGCATGCTCGCCGCTTTCTCGCGAGAGCCGCTGCAGTGCGCCAGCGTGGCGTCGATATAACCCCGCTCCTGCTGCTGGATGAATTCGTCCAGCGTCTGCCCCACCGGCATCGCCGCGATCGCTTTCTCCGCCTTCTCACCCTGCGCGGCGGCGACAATCTGCGGTGGCAGGTCGCTCGGCAGGATCAAGTCTTCGTCACACAAGGCGCAGGCACGCTCGATCGCATTCTCCAGCTCGCGCACGTTTCCGGGATAGTCGTAGTGGCAGAGAATATCGACCGCCTCCGGCTCGATTTTCTTCGACTCACTGCCGGTGGCGTGCGCCTGCTTCTGCAGGAAGTGGTTGACCAGGAGCGGCACGTCTTCCAGCCGATCGCGCAGCGGCGGAATCTCCACCGGGATGACCGCGAGCCGATAATACAAATCTTCCCGGAAGGTGCCGTCCTTCATCTTCGGCCCGAGCGGCTCGTTCGTCGCGCCGACCACGCGGACGTTGACCGGAGAGCTCTTATTGTCGCCGACCCGCCGCACCTCGCGCTCCTGCAGCACGCGCAGGAGCTTCGTCTGCAGCGAAGTGGCCATCGAGTTCACTTCATCAAGGAAAATTGTGCCGAGGTTCGCCTCCTCGAAGAGCCCGCGCTTATCCGCCACGGCGCCGGTAAACGCGCCCTTCTTATGGCCGAATAACTCCGACTCCAGCAGATTCTCGGGCAGCGCACTGCAGTTGATCGCGACGAAAGGGTGATGCTGACGATTGCTGTTAAAATGCAGCCCGCGGGCGACCAATTCCTTCCCCGTGCCGCTCTCCCCCTGGATCAGGACGGTGCTGTCAGTATCCGCCACTTTGTTAATCAGGCTATACACCTGCTGCATCTTTCGGC
>JACCZQ010000247.1 GCA_013695905.1 Chthoniobacterales bacterium | reverse complement strand
CCGAAACCACAGATCTTGCCACGCCCCCCGTTTTTAGGCGGTCATAGACCGCCGTTACAGAAGCGCTTCCTGGAGGCGGCCACTGGGGAAGAAAAGATCTTCAAACGTCGGCTGAAATGCGCCCGCGATGGTCTCGCCGATCCGAAACCGGCTACTGATCTCGCGTTGATCGGCGCAAAACACTTCCACCTCCGAGCGGCCCGCGCGCGCGTGCTCCAGATGTGAGGTCCTTCGCCGTCTTCCGCGGCTCAGGATGACACAGCTTCGGATGCCGGTGGTGCTGCGATATGCCGCCCGACGATCACGATATCGCGGTCAACTCCATCTAGCCGCGTGACGCGCGGCAGAACGCCCCACCGCTCAAAACCGAGCCGCTCGAACAATTCCAAGCTCGCGCTGTTATGTCCCATAATGAGGCCGACCAGCGTGGTGATCTCGAGTCGCGGACATTCCGCAAGACCTTTCTGTATTAACGCACGCGCAACCCCGCGCCGCCGAAAGCCATCGTGCACGTAAACGCTGACTTCAACCGTCCCGCGATACGCGCACCGCGTGATGAACGAATGAAAGCTCAGCCAACCCGCGATCGCGCGATCGATCTCCAGCACCCAAAGCGGATGCCGATCGGGCGAGTGCTCATGAAACCACACGCGTCGCTCCTCGACTGACACCGGCTCCAGAACAGCCGTCGACATGCGCGTCGGCACCGTCGCGTTGAAGATTTCGACGATCGCCGGAAGATCTGCTTCCGCCGCGTCGCGGATTGTCATGCGGCCCGACTCGCCGCTTCTTCCACGCGCGGGTTTGGAAAGAAAAGATCGTCGAACGTCGGCTGAAACGCGCCCTTCTGCGTCTCTCCGATTCGGAACCGGCTGCTAATCTCGCGCTGATCCGCGCAGTACACTTCCACCTCGGTGCGTCCCGTGCGCGCGAGCAGCGCCTGGACTGCGCCTTTCGCGAGTTCAGGTGAATTGCAATCGCGACTGAGATGCCCAAGCACCACGCGCTCGATTTTGCCCGGCAACAGCTGCTCGATCACGCTCGCCGCCGCTGCGTTTGAGAGATGACCATGCCGCGACATGATCCGTTGCTTCACCGGCCATGGCCGGAATTGGCATATCTGCAGCAGCTTCTCGTCGTGGTTGGTCTCGATGACGAGCGTGTGCACCTCGCGCAACCGCTCGACGAGCATCTTCGTCGCGTACCCGAGATCGGTAATGAAACCGAGCCCGCAGCGCCCCGCATGAAACGCGTAACCAACCGGCTCCACCGCGTCGTGCGGCACCGGGAACGTCTGCACTGTGATGTCGCAGATTGAAAAATCGGAGCCTGTTCGGAAAATGCGCCAGTTCCGATGCTGGTCTAACGAGCCGCAGCGGACCGCTTCCGCGGTGAGCGCGTTGCAATAAATCGGCACCTGAAACTTCCGGCAAAGCACCTCCAGCCCGCAGACATGATCGCCGTGCTCATGGGTAAGCAGCACCCCATCGAGCTGCTCCGGGGCGACGCCACACAGCTCCAGGCGTTTCACCAGCTGCCGCGCGCTGAGGCCGCCATCGACCAGCAACCGGCAATGATCGGTCGCGATGAGCGCCGCGTTGCCGGCGCTGCCGCTCCCGAGCATGGTGAGGCTGAACATCTAGCCGCATTAGTAGCGAAATCGGTGCCGCTTCACAAACCGAAAAGCACAAGCGGTTGAAATCTGCCTGTTGAAAAACACAACCGGTAGCCGTTGCACCGTCCAATGGCACCCTCAGCGTGGACCGTCATCCCGAGCCCGCGAAGACGGCGAGGGATCTCGCACCGGGTTGAGCGTTCTCGCACTGCCGAGGACCGCATTTCGGTCACCAGTGCGAGCGACATTCTGCGGACGCGGCACGTTGCTCGCGCGGACGGGGGATCCCTCACCGTCTGCGCGGTTCGGGATGACGGCTCGTCTGTGTGTGCCGATTGCGAACGACCGCTCTCTTCCGTGCGTCGACGCAGAAAGCCGCTGCGTCGCTGCGAGAGTCAGCGCTACTCGTGCTCGCGCGAATCCATCAACGCCAGCACGTGCTGTTTCTTTGCGCCGTAATCGAGCGAGCGGAACATCCGGATCTCATCCAGCCGCCGCATGCCGTTCAACGTGTCGAGGTATCTGGTGTAGCTGGAGGCCAGCTCCGTCGTCTCCAGATAACGGCCGCGCAGATTCTCGCAGCGGAACGCCTCCGGACTATTTGACGCGAAAAGGTGGAACCGCAGCCAACGCCGGTCGGTCCGCGAAACCTTCTGCGTCTTCCGGAAAAACGCGACGAACAGCAGCAGGACGAGGTAGGTATCGACCTGCGCCTGCAGCTCGAGGTTTCGCGCATAATCTTCGGAGCCAATCTCCCGCGCTCCCTGTTTGAACTGCAGCGCGGCGTGCAAGGCGTGGTTGATTTCTTCGACGAAGGCGATGAGCGAGCGGATATTCGCGTCATTTAATCCGCTCCGCGGATCGTGTCGCTCCAGCTGTTCGATGAGCCACCGTGAGTAGTAGATCCCGACGTAGAGCTGATCGTCAGCGCGCCGCAGAAAGGTCCGCGCCAGCTCGCTCAATTCGCGCGCCGAAGCACCGGCGGCGCGGGTGAGCTGCGCGCAGCGGGTGTGATCGATGAGACAATCTTCGAGGTTGATGCCGACCTGCGCATAGGTGCGCTCGAACAGTCGCTGAATCTGGCTGAACAGAGTCTCGTTCATACCGGACGAATGACCACCTCACGCAAAGGGCGCCAAGGTCGCAACGGAGAGCAGTCCGTCCCCTCCTTTGCGACCTTTGCGACCGTCGCGCGAGGCATTTCCCTCTCAGAGAATCCGCGGCGCATGATATTCATCGTCCAGATTAAGCAGCTGTTCCGCGAGCTGATTCAACGCCAGCCGCACCTCCCGGAAACGATCAGCCAGCTCCTCATACACATCGTGCAGCTCACAACGTCGCGCCGTCGCGTGACTCGCCACCACCCCGTAATTCGTCCGCCCGATCTGCTCGTAAAATTTCAAATCCGGCCCGCCTCGCAGACTGCGCCGCTGCGTGTTTTCATGGAAAATTCCGCTGATAAAGAGCGAGTAATTTCCCACATGCGCACGCAGCAGGAACGACTGCTCCGCGGTCGCCTTGGTCAGCGCGATGAGCATATCCGAAATGTATTGTCGCCCCCGTTCATCCGCGAGATGCGGCGGTTGCATGCCATTCACGCGCGAGAACGTCTCCAGCAGCGACCCGACATAATCGCAAAGCTTGCGGTCCAGGATGCCCGCCTGCCGCAAGACGTGTCGCGCCAGCACGTAAAAGTAAAACTGCGATGAAATCGAGAGCTGCCCCGCATTCGACAGGATCGCCTCCACCAGCCGCGGATGATCGAGGACCGCGTCGCGCGTTTCGCTGTCGCTGAGGAGATCCACAAGCGACACGCCATCGGTTTGCGAGCGCGCCAGCGTCCGCACCACGAAACCGAAATCCGAGGCGGTAAACCGCTCCCGACAATTCGCTCGAATCATCGAGATGCGATAATGAGCATCGCACGTGCCATTGGCAAGCACGGGCGCCAGGAAAGCGCGCTGCGTTGCCCAGCCTCTACAAGCCAGCCGGATGACGCGCTTCGAATCCGCGCGGCGGGCGCGGTGTTGCCTGCCACCGCGGCGCGCGGCTGCGGTCGTAACGGCGCGCGCTAAAAGGCGTGGTGTCGAGCCGCAGCCCGGCGATGACCGCGAAGGTGTGGCCATTCCGCGTATAAATGGTGATCCACTTTCCCTGACCACGAGCGCCGAATTTCTTGAAGCCGGACGACGGCATGGGCGACTTCACCAGCCCGGCAGCACCGAGCGCGTAAGAGACGGTGCCGGAGCAATCATAACCGGAATCCTTGAAGGAGCGGTGACCGCCGCCGTAGCGGTACGGCTTGGAGCGCAGTTGGTTGGCGGCCCAGATCGCGCGCTTTACCTCGATCGGCGCAGCAGCAGGGGCAGCGGCCACATTGCCGCGCAGGACGGCGCGAGTGCCGGGCACCACCGGTCCATTCATGGGAAATCCGAACGCATCAGCCGACGCGGATGGCCCGGAGGCAAGCAGCACCAGCGCAACGAGGAGAAGACCGAAAGAATGCATCGCGCAGTGTTTTAGCTTCTTTTGTGCCAAAAGCCAGCACCATCACATCCACCGACGCGCTGAAAACCGATTTGCGCTTTCGTGTGTTGCCTGCTGGACGGGGCCGGCTGCTACTCGACTGCGCGTCGTCTGCGCCACACCGCGATCAGCCCTGCGCCGCCAATCACGAAGAGACCAGTCGTGGCCGGCTCAGGAATTACGTTCACGGTAAACATCGGACCGAGTGGGCCCCCCATGTTGACATCGAGGAACCCGCCGCCGATGCGGCTGGTCATGATGCTGCGATTATCCAGGAAGATCGTGTACGTCCCGAGGGGGGCATTCAGCGCGCGGATATTAACGCTCCGCAAATCGAAGGGCCCGGGAGCCTGATTGTTACCTGGTCACCGCTGGCGCCGAAATCGGACATCGTCGAAGGGTTCAGCAATTGGGGGACGACTGGGTCCGCTACAAACAAGAAGACCGGGTTGAGATAGATGCACGAATTAATCTGGAAGAGACCCTGGCCGTTGTTGCTTTGGTAAAAGACGGTGTAGGCGCTGGAAACGAAATTGGTCGTGACACCCAAGGTCAGGGTAAAGGTCCCATTAGGGCCAACGGTGACGCTTTCTGCAGGACTGCTTGCGCGAGACATTAACGGCGTCGGATTTTGCCGTCACGCCGAAAACCATGGCCAGAAAGCTTATCCGACGCGAGGCGAACATCTGGTCTCACGGCCAACGGCCCGCGACCGGAAAATGAGGGAAGGGGTCGGATTATCCATGCTGACGCATGGCTCCGCGAATCGAGCGCTACCGCAAGCAACCATGATTCGCTTCGTGCGGGATGCGCGGTCAAACGGGGTTCGAATCTCCCGTTCTCCAACGCCGGAAGCCCATGGCGCACAGACGTGCGGTTTCGTTACCACCACGCCGTAGAGCACGGTCCACGCATTCCGTGATCTGCTGCGCATACGCTTCGCCAATGATGTCGAGATCGGTTCTCATGGAACGAATGCTGACAGCATGGGGTCCGGGAAGCGATCCTCGAATGGCACCCGCGGCCCCGAGGTTGCAAAGCAGCCAGTCGCTTCCATAATAGCAATCGCCTGCTCGCAGGACACACACGGAAGGGTGGCTGAGCCCGGTTTAAGG
>JACCZQ010000222.1 GCA_013695905.1 Chthoniobacterales bacterium | reverse complement strand
ATTGCCGTTGGTCCGTGCCGCCGGATCGATGCTGCCCGGAACAACGGAGGGCGCGCTGAAGCTGTTGTCGCTGTCGCTCGAGCGGACGATCCCCAGTCCGCGAGTGCGCCTTTGACCGACGGGAATCTCCCAAAGCACGAAAACATCCGCCGCCGCACCGACGCTGATACTCGGGAACAACGCGCCTGTCTTCCCGCGGGAGATCTCACGCGACCGCTCGAAGGTGCGCCCTCCGTCGCGCGAGCGCGTAGAACGAACCGTCTGTTGCGCCGCGTTCCGGCCGCTGCCCTCCCCCTGCACGAGGTGCAACGTGCCATCGCCGCTCACCGCCAGCTTCGGCGCGTCGGAGAAGCCATTCGTCTCCGCGACCACGAGCGGCGCGCTGAACGCAATCCCACCATCCTCAGATCGCGCGAAATGAACGTCGCCCCGCGTGTCTTCTCCCACTGCCCACGCCAGGTAAACAGAACTCCCCTCACCCACTGCCAGCGCAGGCCCGCGCGCCGGCGTCCTGTCATCACCGGCCACGTGCAACGGCTTCGAGAAAGTCGCACCGCCATCCGTCGAGCGACTGATCCACAGCGCCCCTTCATAAGAGCTCCACGCCGCGAGAACTGTCCCGTCTGGTGCAAGGGCAAGATCAAGGCTCCCATTGTCCCACCGCTCCGCGTCGATTCGCCCCTTCCCGTCGCCCGCCTTTGAATTGGAAAGATTCAGCGGCGTGCTGAAGCTGCTGCCGCCATCGGTCGAGCGCGCGAAGAAAATGTCGCCACCATGCGAGCCGCCGGAGAACACAATCTCCTGCCACAAGACGTAAACGTTGTCCGCACGCGCGGGCGAGAGCGCCACCCGCGGCAGCCAGGAGAAGACGCTGGGGCTGCGCGAGACATTCACCGGCTGACGAGGGCGCGCCTTGCCTGCGCGATCGAACACCTGAAAGAACACATCCTTCTGTCGCTGCTGCACCCACGCCACGGCAGCAGCACCATCGGCGGAGAGCGCCACCGTCGCGTCATCGACGTAGTCAAAGTTCGACTCGTTCTGCTGCCACGGACCGCGCTGCCCATTTCCGGAAGCGATCTCCACCGGCGCACTCCACGTGATCGTGCCTGCCTCCCGCGCACTCGCGCAGAAAACGGACGCCACCAGCACCTGACATGCGATCAATGCGACGCTCACCCGCATGGCGCTTACTCTAGTAAGCCCTCGCCCACACGCGAAAAGAAACGCGGAGAGCGGCACTATTTGAAAACGGCAGCAGCACGCGCGATGGAGGAGGCATGCTTAACAACTCGGCGACTCGGCGTCTGGTGCAGCTCGGTGGGCTGCTGCTGGTGGGGAACGGTTTGATGGGGCTGCTGAAGCCACGGTGGCACGCGATGCTGTGGCAATACGGCCCGCCACTCACCCACGCCATGAGCGAGGAGCTGGCGGTGCATCCGAAGGCCGCGCGTGCCATTTACCTCGCGCAGGCCGCGGTCGGGCTGGCGCTGGTGCGCGAGACGACCGATTGCGACTGCGGCTAAGCGCGCGCTACGCGCTGCCGTTTCCGTCCTTCACCACGTTCGGCTGTCGCTGAGCAGGACCGTTCTGTCCGTCCGTCTGCGCAGCCTTCTGCATCTCGCCAAGGTAAGTCGGCAGGTCGAGCCCGGCGTTCCGCGCCAGCTCGTGCAACGGCGGCAATGCGCTGATCAATCCCGACAGGAACTCTGACGTTCCTGTTTTCCCGGAAGCGTTCTTGCCGCCGTCCCACACCGTTACTTTGTCGATCTTCA
Organism: Chthoniobacterales bacterium; assembly: GCA_013695905.1. GTDB lineage: Bacteria > Verrucomicrobiota > Verrucomicrobiia > Chthoniobacterales > UBA10450 > JACCTI01. Next base: position 2,452 of record JACCZQ010000222.1, on the reverse strand, counting down.
GATTCGAGATGGCGTTCACCTGCTCGCGGACCAATGAAGGAAGCTGCTCGGTGATGAGCATGTTCTGCGCACCCGGCGCGCCGCCGCAGGTTTCGATCAAATCGCGGAATCCCGCCGCTTTCCTGGTCAAGATCGCTTCCGCACCCTCGGCTTCGGCGAGCAGCCGTGCCTTGGTGCCTTCCGCTTCGGCGCGGCGCACGAAGAGCAGACCGTCTGCTTCCGCTTGCTTGAGCGCCCGCTGACCGTCCGCTACGCCTTTCTGCAGGCGCCGCGTCTGCTCGGCGTTTGCTTCCGCTTCCACGAGGAGGCGGTCACGAGAAATCTCCGCCGGGACCACGATGTCCGCGTATTGCGAGGCTTTGTCGCGTTCGGCGCGTTGCACTTCCGCCTGCTCCTCGAAGGAATACGCCTCCTGCAACGCCTTCGCCTGCGCCACGCGCTCGGCCGCGCTGGCGAGCCGCTCGGCTTCCGCTTCATTGCTGCGGCGGCCGGCGTTGGAGTTGGCAATCTCCACCGCGGCCAGGTTCTCACCCTGCGTGGCGAGGGCGTTGGCGTTCGCCACCTGAATGCGCTGGTCGCGCTGCGCTTCCGACGCACCGATCTGCCCGTCGCGGTCGGCTTCCGCGACTTTGATGCGCGCTTCGTTGATCGCTTTCGAGGCGGCTTCCTGCCCCAGCGCGTCGATGTAACCGGAGACGTCGGTCACGTCCTGGATGTTCACGTTGATCAAGCGCAACCCGACCTTCTTCAGCTCCACTTCCACGCCGCTGGCGATGTTCGCGATCAGCTTGTCGCGGTCGGAGTTAATCTCCTCGATGTTCATCGTGGCGATCACCACGCGCATCTGGCCGAAGATGATGTCTTTGGCCAGCTCCTTGATCTCCTGCATCTTGAGGCCCAGCAGACGCTCGGCGGCGTTCTCCATCACGCCTGGTTCCGTCGCGATGCCGACGGTGAAGGTGGAGGGAGTGTTAACACGGATGTTCTGCTTGGAGAGCGCCCCCTGCAGGTTGATCTCGATCGGCATCGGCGTGAGATCGAGGAATTGGTAGTCCTGAATAATCGGCCAGACGAAAGCAGCACCACCATGCAAACAATGCGCGGAGCGGCCGCTCGCCACCTTTCCGTAAACGACCAGGATGCGATCCGAAGGGCACCTCCGGTAGCGCGAGGCGAATGCCACCAGCGTCCCCAGGAGAATAAGAACGATCGAGCCGATGAGAACTAAGGTATCCATGTTAAGTGCTGGGTTCATGATGGGGATGGGGAAACAGGTTCCACTAGAAAGGTGCTTTGGTTCACGAGAGCTACTACTTTGGCTTTGCTGCCCGGCTTCAGCTCCGGTGCAGCTTGGGTGAGAGCGTCGGCCATTAACAGCCGCCCCTGGATCATTAACTCCAGCTGGCCGTTACCCGCTTCGCCACCTGGAATGGTGGAGTAAACGGTGCCGACGGTGCCAATTGCATTCGAGTAATCGAGGTTCCCGCTGCTCTGCAGCTTCAGGAGCGCGCGCACGAGCAATGCCGCCCCCAGGAGAAAAGCCGCGCCCACCACGGTGGCACGTGCAATGACAGAACCAAGGCTGTGCCCGTGGTTAAGGAAAACCGCACCTGCCCAGCCGAAGCCCACAAAGAAAGCCGTGAGCGTGCGAAAGGTAATCAGCCCCAGCCCCGAGTCGTGTTCTGCACCTGCCAGGTCCAGCTCGTGATCTCCACCCAGACCGAGCAAGGTAAGCAGCATCTGGCAGATCAGGATAACCAGCGAAATGATCCCGATGCCGTAGAAGACCTGGCTCGTTAACTCGATCGAGTTCCACCACTCAGTCACTTGTGCCGGGGCCTCATGTTCGTCCGGAGCCTGAGATTTTCCGGAAAGGATGCCAGATCGCGGTCGTGCCGTATTCCGTCTCTCTCCCGCAACCTGCCACGCGCCAGCAGCCCGCCCAGCAAACCGCTTGCAAACCGCACCCGCGCCGGAATGATTGGCGCCTATGGCGGCAACTCTGGGTGAGCAGATCGAACGTGCGGTCACAGATCGCAGGCTGATGGAATCGGCGGGCGCGAACATCGCCCTGCTCCTGGAGGGCGCGCAAACTCCGCTTTACGCGCAGGTGATCGCGGAACTCGTCGCCGGCGATCACTGGGACGAGCTGAACGATCGCTTCTATAAGACGCTGGCGTTCGGCACCGGCGGGTTGCGCGGGCGGACGATCGGGAAGGTCGTGACTGCGGCCGAGCGCGGTGCTGCGCCGGAAGATGCACCGCCGGAGTTCCCCTGCGTCGGCACGAACGCGATGAACTTTTACAACGTCGAGCGCGCCACGCGGGGCCTCGTCGCATACCTGCACGAATGGTTCCGCTCCGAGCGGCTGAGTGGCCGACCGAAGCTCGTCATCGCCCATGACACGCGGCATTACTCGCGGGAGTTCACCGAGTTGGCCGCACAGGTGGCG
>JACCZQ010000206.1 GCA_013695905.1 Chthoniobacterales bacterium | reverse complement strand
AGCTGGAAGCTTGCGCTACTCTGCCCTGTGGCCCCATCTCCTATGATCTCTGACCTGAAATACGCGCTCCGCACCCTGGCGAAGCGGCCGGGCTTCACCGCCATCGCCATCATTACGCTGGCGCTGGGGATTGGCGCTTCGACTGCCATCTTCAGCGTGCTCGATGCGGTGCTGTTGCGGCCGCTGCCGTTTCCGCAGCAGGAGCGGCTCGTGGAAGTGCACGAGCTGAATCAAGCGGGGCGCGCGATGCGGTTTGCGGATCCGAATTTCGATGATCTCCGCGAGCGCAGCCGAAGCTTTGACGCGATCGCAAGCTACAGCGGCGGAGCGGAAGCCGTGGCCGGCGGCGTCGAGCCGGTCCGCACTGACGTGCTGGCCGTTACTGCCGACTACTTCCGCGTGCTCGGAGTCGCGCCGGTGATTGGGCGCTTCTTCGGCGAACAGGGTGACGGCCAGGGAGGTCAGGTGGCGGTCGTTAGCTACGCGTTTTGGAAAGGACAGCTGCAAGGCCAGACCGATCTCAGCGCAACAGCTCTGCGATTTGGGAATCGCAGCTTTGCGGTCATTGGCGTGCTGCCTGCGGGAACGGAGTTTCCGCCGGGAACGGACGTTTTTTGCCAGCGCGGCGGAGTTTACCCGCGGAACGAATCCCGCACAGGGCACAGTGCGCGCGTGATCGGTCGGCTGCGCGCCGGCATCGCCCTCGAGCAGGCGGCTACGGAGGTCGGCGCGATCGGCCGGCAGCTGAAGGCGGAGCACGGGACGCAAATCGATGCGGTGAGCTTCGGCATCTCGCCGCTGCGCGAGCGGCTGGTGAAAGATGTGCGCGGCATTTTGCTCGTGCTTTGCGGCGCGGTCGGGCTGCTGCTCGCGATCGCCTGCTCGAATGTCGCCAACCTGCTGCTGGTGCGCGCGTCGGCGCGTCGCAAGGAAGTGGCTTTGCGCGCGGCGTTGGGCGCGTCACGTGCGCAGCTGGCGCGGCAGTTCATCGCGGAATCGCTGCTGCTGACATTGATCGCTGGAGCGCTCGGAGTCCTGCTGGCGGTGTGGGGTGTAGACTTGATCGTCGGCTTCTACCGCGGGAATCTGCCGCGCGTAGGCGACATCGGCGTGAATACGAGCGTGCTGCTGTTCGCGCTCGCGGTTTCGGTGATGGTCGGCTTCGTGCTTGGATTGGTGCCGACGCTGCAAACCTCCCGGCATCAATTACAGAACGACCTGCAGGACGCGGGGCGGGGGACTGCCGGTCCGGGCCGCACGCGGGTGCGCAACTTCCTCATCATCGCGCAGGTGGCGCTCACGGTGATGTTGCTCGTGGGTGCCGGGCTCTTGGGCAGGAGCTTTCACCGGCTGACGGAGGTCGATCCCGGCTTCCAGCCGGAGAGCGCGGTCGCAATGACCGTATCGATGCCATTCCCGGAGGACACGGCGGCGCATCGGCAGCTTTCGCAATTTTATCATCAGCTTCTGGAGCGCATTCAGGCGCTGGCGGGTGTGAGCGCGGCGGGAGGAACGAACGGCCTTCCGATGGGCGACAGCGGTGCGAATGGCACGTTCCTCGTGCAGGGCGGCGGCAGGCCCGCGGAGACGCTGGAAGAGTTGAACGCGCAGTACCATAGCCTGTCGGAGGAAGAGCGCGCGCGGGACGCGGAGTTCCGGGTGGCCAGCGGCGGTTACTTTGCGGCGATGGGAATTCCGCTGGTGAGTGGCCGAGTATTTCAGGAGAGCGACGGCGCCGATGCGCCGCACGTGGCGGTGGTGAGCCAGTCGCTCGCACGGCGCTATTTCCCTAACGAGGAGGCAATCGGGAAGCAAATCCAGTTCGGCAATATGGATGGCGATCTGCGCCTGTTGAACATCGTCGGGATCGTAGGCGATGTGCGTGATACCGGCCTCGATGTCGATGTGCGGCCGACCGTCTATGTCCATTATCTGCAGCGCCCGCGCCATGCGGCGGAGTTCTCGATCGTGGTGCGTGGCCGCGGCGATGCGGCAGGATTGATTAGTGCAATGCGTCAGGAGGGGCGTGCCTTGAATCCGGAAATGCCGTTAAGGTTCGAGCCGCTCAGACAGCTGGTTTCGGCGTCGCTGGATAGCCGCCGCTTCAGCATGGTAATGCTGGGTGTTTTCGCGGGGACGGCGTTGGTGCTCGCAATGGTGGGGCTTTACGGGGTGATGGCTTACATCACGGCGGAGCGGACGACGGAGCTGGGCATCCGCATGGCGCTCGGTGCGCAACGCGGCGACATGTTGCGGCTCGTTCTCCAGCAAAGCTTCACACTTGTGAGCATCGGTGTGGTGGTGGGAATCGCCGGCGCACTTGCCGCCACCCGGGTGCTGGCGAGTCTGCTGCACGGCGTCGGCGCGGCTGATCTGGCTACGTTTTCTGCGGTGGTGATTTTGCTGGGAGTCGCGGCGCTCATTGCGAGCTACATTCCGGCGCGTCGCGCGATGAACGTGGATCCGATGGTAGCTCTGCGTCATGAATAAAGCCGCTCTCGCAATTTGTGCTGCGGTTCTGCTCCTGCCGCACGTGGGCCGCGGAAGCGCGATCATGGAGGACCATGTCGAGCAGACCTATGAACTCAGCTCGCACGCGAAAGTCGCCATCCGCAACGCCGCCGGTCGCATTCACGTGCACGGCTCGAACGAGTCGCAGCTGAAAATCTACGCCTCGAAGCGCGCGTTTTCGCAGGAACGGCTCGACGCCATCGAGGTGAGGGTGACAATCGAAGGCGATACCGCCGTGATTGACACCATCTATCCGCCGGCGCCGGAGGGGCTGCTGCAGGATCGCTCCGGCACCGTCGATTACCGGATTTATCTGCCGCAAAGCTGCACCATCGACATTGCCGAACTGGCGAACGGCGAAATTTTCTTCGACGGGTTGCGTGGCCCCTCCGCCACGGCGCGGCTCGGGAATGGCCGTGCCGTCGCGCGCAATTGCTTCACTGCGCTGTCGATCGAGGTGGCGCGCGGCGGGATGGACATCTCTTACATTTGGTGGGAGCCCGGGGATTTTTCGCTCACCGCCGGGATTGCCAACGGCAGCATCCGCCTCGCGCTCCCTCCCGACGCGGCGGTGGAGATCGCCGCCTCCACCGAGTCCGGTCACATCCGCAGCCAGTTCGACGAAGAAAAAACCCCCGACACGCGCGAGCGGAAGATCCGCGTCGGGGCCGACCCGGGCGACATTCTCATGAACGTGCGGGCCGGCACCGGCAACATTCGCATCGAGCGCTCCTACTAAAGCGCGATGATCGGGGACCTGCGCTTCGCGTTTCGCATGCTCGTGAAGAGCCCCAGCTTCGCGCTGGTGGCGTTCTTCGCCCTCGCCCTCGGCATTGGGGTCACGACCACCATCTTCAGCGTGGTGAACACGCTGCTGCTCCGGCCGCTGCCGGTCGGTGATTCGCACGAGTTGGTGCAGATTTACGGCCTCGATGACCGGAACGGCCGCGCGCCGAATTCGTATCCGAATTTCCTCGATTACGCGAGGGAGAACACCGTCTTCACCGGCATTGCCGCTTATCAATTTCTCCCGATGGGCCTCGCCCGCGGCGGCGAGACTACGAACATCGTGGCGCAGATGGTGAGCGGGAATTATTTCTCGCTTCTCCAGGTCTCGCCGGTGCTCGGCCGCACGTTTCTGCCCGAGGAAGATGCCACGCCCAGCGGGGTGCCGGTGGTGGTGCTCTCCCATGCCTTCTGGAAAAAGCTCGGCAGCGACGTTGGCGCGATTGGCAGCGCGGTCACGTTGAACGGCCGCAGCTTCACTGTCATCGGCGTGGCGCCGCCCGGTTTCCACGGCACCGATGTCGGCCTCTCCCCGGACGTGTGGGTGCCGATCGCCATGCGAGCCTGGGTAAGCCCCGGCGCCCACGACTGGTATGAAAACCGCAGGGCATTGATGCTGAACCTCGTGGCGCGTTTAAAACCCGGCGTCGCCCTCCGCGAAGCCGAGGCGCAATTGAAAACTGTCGCCGCGCAGCTGCAGCTCGCCTATCCGGAAGCGAACAAGGAACGGAGTGTCGCGCTCGCCTCTCTCGAGTCGGTGAAGACGCAAGGGCTCGGCGGCCCGGGGAACGAACACGGTGTCCGCAACGTCTCTGTGCTCCTGCTCGTAGCAGCAGGTAGCATTCTGCTCATCGCGTGCGCGAACGTGGCGAATCTGCTCCTCGCCCGCGCGACCACGCGGCAACGAGAGATGGCGGTGCGGCTGGCGCTCGGCGCCGGACGGGGCAGGATTTTTCGGCAGCTGTTGACGGAGAGTCTGGTGCTGGCGTTGCTCGGCGGGGTGGGGGGCGTGGTGCTGGCCTATTGGCTCGGCGATATGCTGGTGGCGCTGGTGCCGGCGACGCCGGTGCCGCTGGCGATCGATCCGTCGCCGGACCTGCGGGTGCTGCTCTTTGCTTTTCTGCTGGCGATTGTCAGCGGCGTGGTCTTTGGCCTGGTGCCGGCGCTGCAAACCGCGCGCCGCGATCTGAATGAAGGATTGCGCGAACGGGCGGCGAGCGGGAGCAGCGGCAGCAGCGGCAGCCGGTGGAACATCCGGAACCTGCTCGTGGTGGCGCAGATTGCGTTGTCGCTGCTGCTGCTGATCGGCTCCGGCCTTTTCCTGCGCGCGTTTCACACGGCCCAGGCGATCCAGCCCGGCTTCCGCACCGAAAACCTGGCGCTGCTCTCCTTCGATCTGAACCTCGCCGGCTACGACCATCCGCGCGCTCTCCAGACGCTCCACGAGTTGCTCGAGCAGGTGCGGCGGAATCCGCAGATCCGCAGCGCCGATGTGGGCGAGTGGGTGCCGCTCGGCTTCGGCGGGATCGGCCGCACCGTTTATGTGGAAGGTCGTGACGCGGACGCGGAATCAAACCGGCGCCTCGCGAATTTTAGCGCGGTGACGCCGAGCTATCACGAGACACTGGGCATTCCGCTGCTGCGGGGGCGGCGGCTGACGGAGCAGGATGCGCAGCGGGAGAACGTCACCGTGGCGGTGATCAATGAAACGATGGCGCGGCAGCTTTGGCCTAACGAGGAGGCACTCGGGCGGCGGTTTCGGTTTTTCCAAACCGAGCCGATCGAGGTGGTGGGGATCGTGCGCGATGTGAAGGCGCTCACGCTGAACGAAACGGCGGCGCCAATGGTTTACGTGCCGATGGTGGAGGCGCCGCGGGGGACGGTGACGTTGTTTGTGCACACGGCGGCGGCGCCCGGGCCGGTGCTGGCCGAGGCGCGACGGCTGTTGCGCGCG
>JACCZQ010000176.1 GCA_013695905.1 Chthoniobacterales bacterium | reverse complement strand
CCTTCAGGGAACACTCGGCGCTCGATCGGCTTCTTCAGGCGGTTGGCTTTGTTTTCCTCCAGCGTGTGAAGGTCGTCGAGGCGGCGGATGAACAGCAGGTAGGTGATCTGCTCGATGACTTCGAGCGGGTTGGAAATGCCGCCTGACCAGAACGCGTTCCAGATCTGGTCGATTTGATTGCGGATCTCGCCGGTCAGCATGGGCCGCTCGTTTTATGAAGCTAAGCGGGAAAACTCCACTAGAAATAACGTGCGTGGCACGACGTGGGACCAGAAAATCAACAGACCGCAGGCTGAAAGCCCGCTGGCCGCACAGGCTGAAAGCCCGTGTTCCGTTCCTGGTTTCCTGGCTTCCAAATTCATCTCATGCCTTCCTGCGTTTTCACAACCGCATGTGCTCGGAGAAACAGCCTCAGCAGATCAAGAGTAAGCGCGGCGGCTCACCCGGAAGCGTTTCGGGCGCGCGATGGATACACGGCGGGACCGGGCTGCCGGGCCAGTCCACCGCGATCCGCCACAGATTGCCGACGCCGAACGAATACGGCCGCGCCTGCGGGAGCGGCGCGTAGTGGAGATCGAAGCAATGTTCGCGCAGCGCTTCCTGAAACGCCGGGTCATCCTCTTTCATGCCGAGAAACCCGCGGAGCTCGACGCGGACCTCCGGAATGTCCACCCGCCGTTGCGCCTCCTCGTTCGGCAAGCCTTCGCTCGCCGGCCCGTAGAAAGTGCAGAGCCAGGTATCGGCCTCCACCGGCGCGCTGTCGGCGTGCCATGAAAACACATCCGTCCGCACCGGAGCCGCCCCTTCATCGCGGCGATAGTGATGGATGCAGTTGAGCACCGGAGCGCGCTCCGCCTCTCGCAGCCGCCGCAGATCTTCCCGCAGGATCTCGATCGCCACCCGCCCCGACGCGCGCAGTTGCAGTCCCGCGAGTTGTTCCTCCTCGATCGTCACGATCTCCTCGCCGGCGCCCAGCTTTTCGACCACTTCACCGAAGTCCCCCGGGAGCGCCCGCGGCCAGCAAAGCGCATTCACCCCGTCCGCGAACGGTGTCCCGACCAACTCAGCGAAGCTACGCACCATTTTGATCCGGATGTAATGGGCAGGATCCATGGGCAGAGGTCTCGCTGTCACAAGCTGCCTCCGTACGACGCCGCTCGCCTGCGCGTCAAGGCGCGTTCCGTCTTGACCGCTCCAAGCGGTCGAGTTCATGTCGGTTCGCCGATGATCCTGAAATATTCGGGAGGCTCGATGGGCACAAGTGTCGCAGTCACATGTTGCCTCCGGCCGACTCTTCGAGTCTTGAGCGAGGGTTCTCGAACTCTAACGCGGAGAATCAGGGACCATCCGCCACGGGCGGACCGTCCGCCCGCGCGCCTGCAGAATCGGCGCTGCCATTTCCTGCAGCTTCACCACCGCGGCGACCTTCTCGGGGAACGGAAGCGCAGCCAGCGAGCGCCGTCGTTCCGCCTTTGCCCGGAACAACCGCTTTACGCCATCGATGTCGTCCACTCGTTCCATTTCCCCGCAAGGTCGTGCCGCGCGAGCACGCCGGCAAGAAATTCGAGGTCGAGGGTTCCCTCCTCACGAAAGAGTCGCACGCGGTCGCGATCTTTGCCGCGGCCGGTCTGAAGACAGATCGCCACCAGATGCTCGCTGCGGAGCACGCGTGTGCGCTCCCCTTCGTAGAGAGTTTCGCAGGCGTGGGTGAGTGCCTCTTCCAGCAAAGCATTATACGCCGCAGGAATTGCACCGGCACACCTTCGATCAGGACAGTCTCCCCCTGTTCGATGTAGCCGCGGCCACGAAGCGCTTCGTAGATCGGACTGAGCGACACCAATCCTCCGCGGGTTGTGGGCAGCAGGACAAATATGTCCAGGTCAAACGTCAGCAGCGGCTCGACGTAGAATGTGGCGCCCATCGCTCCGCCGATCGCGTAACGAGCAAAGATGCGTTCCTGTTCCAGCTCGTTGAGGACGTGCAGCGTGCGTTTCACTCGGCAGACTAGCCCCTGGCGGCGGCAGTTTCTCTTTCGAAGAATGACACGCCCACCCGCTGAACGTGAGCCGCGACCGCGGGGTCCGTGCGTTCGTCCAGTGCGATCAGGCTGAAGCGGTACGGGACTGGAAGATCATCCAGCATGCTGCTGACCCGTCCGATGGTTCTCAAATCGAGGTCGGCTCCTCGCAGGGCCAGATCGATATCGGAGCCCCGCTTGTAAGTGCCTTTGGCGCGCGACCCGAAGAGGATCGCTTCCCGCACTTCGGGAAACTGCCCGAGGACCGCGACGATTTGCGCGACCGTTCGCTCCGAAAGGCCATGCGGTGCGTTCATGGCTCTCCTTTTTCCAGATCCGTGAAGCGATGGAGGAACGCTGCGAACTGCCGCACGTAGCGGGAAAGAATCTCGCCCGAGATCGCGTCGGCGGTCTCTTCGTTGTAGGTGTGCGAAGTCTGGTTACGGCGTTCGATCATCGCCATCCAGTCTGGGATCAGAAAAGCAGAAGGCCGAGGGAAATCCAAAGGGCGCCCAGAAGCATGGCGACGGTGGTGTAGCCGACGATGTCCCGGGCCTGGACCCTGGTGATGGCGAGGAGGGGGATGGCCCAGAAGGGTTGCAGCATGTTGGTGAGCTGGTCGCCGTAGGCGACGGCCATGACCATTTTCGCAGGCTCGATCCCGGCGGTGATGGCGGAGTGCATGGCGATCGGGCCCTGGATGGCCCATTGCCCGCCGCCGGAGGGGACGAAGACGTTGATCACCGCGGCGGAGAAGAAGGTGGTGAGCGGCAGCGTGGTGCTGGTGCTGATCGCGGCGAGGGAGGTGGCGAAGAGGGCGGTGAGGCCTGTGGCAGTCATGATGCCCATGATGCCGGCATACAGCGGGAACTGGAGGATGATTCCCGCCGCGCCGGAAGCCGCGCGCTCCACGGCACGGACGTAGCTGGCGGGGGTGCGATGGAGCAAAAGGCCGAGGCCGAGCATGGTGAGATTCACGGTATCGGGCGTGAGGGCGCGGATGCCGGACGGGCCTTCCGCCGGCCAATAATAGCGCCACGCCCAAATCGCGATGAGTAGCACCAGCGCGTAGGAGACGAAGGGCGTCTCTTCCAGGAGCCGTGGGAGCAGGGGCTTGCGCTCGCTCTCAGGTGGACGGGCGGGCACATTCGCCTCTCCATCGTCCACGGTGATGCCGAAGGAATCGGCGGTGCGGATGGTGGCGGCATTACGCGGCGCGAGGGCGGCCATCACGATCGGCAGGAGCACGAGGAGCCCGCCGGTGACGAAGAGGTTCATCGGACTGAAGAGGGTAAGATCGAGCGAGAGGGGACCGATGGGCGGAGCAGTGCCGAAGATTTCCGTGATTCCGCCGCTGCTGGTGACCTTGAGCGGCGCGCTGCCGGAGAACCCGCCGTGCCAGACCATGAGGCCGAGGTAGCCGGAGGCAGCGAGCAACGGGTAATGGACCGGCACGCCTTTCCGGTGCATCGCAGCGCCGACTTCGCGCGCCGCGACCGCGCCAACAATAAGGCCGAGGCCCCAGTTCAGGACGCCGGTGGTGGTCGCCAGCACCGCCACCAGGATAGCCGCGTTAGCGCCGGTGGTGGGGAGCTGCGCGAGGCGGCGGGTAAGTCGCGCGACGGGCGGGCTGGTGGCCAGCGCATATCCGGTCACGAGGATGAGCGACATCTGCATCGCGAACCTCAGCAAACTCCAGAGGCCGATCTCGGAGGCCCAGGCGTCCACGACCTGCGTCGGCGAACTCGGGGTGAGAAGCAGCGCGAGCGCAATCGTGACGAAGGTGAGCAGCACCGCGAGCACGAACGGGTCGGGCATGACGCTGCGGAAGGCCCGGCTGAGGAGGAGGCCGAGGCGGGAGATCATTGCGATCGCAAGTTAAAAGGAAGAAGGGGGAAATAAAGGCGGAAGGCAGAAGGCAGAAGGATGAAGGATGAAGGATGAAGGATGAAGGCGGAAGGCGGAAGGCGGAAGGCAGAGACGCTAGTCCTTGGCTCGCTTCAGGATTGTGACGAGGATGGCGATTAGTTCGTCGGTCTCCTGGCGGAGCGGTGTCAGTTTGCTGGCCGTGATGATTTTGGAGTCAACGAGGAGTTCGAGCCAATAGGCTGTCTCGTCTGCTTCGCGCAGGCAATCACCGCATTTGGAGATGAACTCCGCTTTGCTCCGCGCGCGGGAGGCTTCGCGGTAATTGGCGCCGACCGATGTGCCCGAACGTAATGCCTGTTTCCCGAGCACCTGCGCTTCGGTCGAGTTCGGCAGCGACCCGAACATCCGGATCACACGCAACGCGAACTCTTTAGTACGATCGCGTAGATCGTCGTTCTTCATAAAGGAAGAAGGCAGAAGGATGAAGGATGAAGGATGAAGGAAAGGCGGGTCATCCTTCTGCCTTCTTACTTCTCCCTTCTTCCTTTCTTCCTTCCCTGCTACTGCAGGATTGTGACTTTATCGATGATGTTGGCGCCCTCCGATTTCACGTAGGAGACGCGGACGCGGAGGTTCTTCCGGAGGCCAGCCGCTTCGATGGTTTTGCCGTCGGAATCAACATAGGTGACCTCGGGAGCAAAACGGAAGATCATCGGTTCGCCGGCGTTCACGCCGGTGTGCAGGACCATGGAGCGGCCGGGGGTGACATCGGTGATGGTGCCGGTGGCTTCCTGCCGTTCGCCCGCGGTGACGGCGGCCAGCGGTGTGCTCTCGGCGGTGACGGCGGCGGAGCTTTGAGCCTGAAGATGCCCGAGAGCGAGGACAGGAATCGCGGTGAGGAGGACAAGGGAACGGATTTTCATAAAGCAGGTTGTCTAGACAGATTTTAGGAACGCGGAATTTCCCGGCGTTTCTAGTAATTCGAATGGAGAGGCTTTGTCGGCTGCAAGATCCCAGTTGATCTGTGCGCTGCGGCCGAGAGACAGCGGGTGTGAGACTCCAAGGGCGACCGTCGCTGCTGCTGCTGTTTGCGATTGCGTGGCGGCCACATTTTTTCCACCTTCGCGCTGATGAAGGAAGTGCCGATGAACTCGATCCCGGCGGCAGCCGGCCACGGCCCGCAGCTGGACGAGCGAATCCCCGGCCAGATTCGCTACATCATCGGCAACGAAGGTTGCGAGCGGTTCAGTTTCTACGGGATGCGCAACATCCTGACGGTCTTCCTCGTCTCGTCGCTGCTGATGTATCTGCCGGAAGGGGATCGCGAGCGGACGGCGAAGGATGTGTTCCACACTTTTGTCATCGGGGTTTACTTTTTCCCGCTGCTGGGCGGCTGGCTGGCGGATCGGTTCTTCGGCAAGTACAACACCATCCTGTGGCTGAGCCTGGTGTACTGTCTCGGCCACGCGTGTCTCGCGATCTCCGAGTCCAACCGCACCGGCTTTTACACGGGACTGGCGCTGATTGCGCTCGGCTCGGGCGGGATCAAGCCGTGCGTGGCCGCCTTCGTGGGCGATCAATTTGACCAGCGCAACAAGCATCGCGCGAAGGTGGTGTTCGACGCGTTCTATTGGATCATCAATTTCGGCTCGTTCTTCGCGTCGCTCCTCATGCCGTTTTTCCTGCGCAGCTACGGCGCGAGTGTGGCGTTCGGAATCCCGGGCGCGCTGATGTTTATCGCCACGCTGATTTTCTGGCTCGGTCGCCGGCATTACGTGCTGGTGCCGCCCGCCCCGCCGAATCCCCATTCGTTTCTCCATGTCTGCCGGACGGCGCTGATGGCGGGAACCAGCGGACGCGTGCTGGCGCTCACCGGGGCGGCGGCGGTGATCGTGTCGTTCCTGCTGATTCCGCAGTTCGGCTTCGTGATCGCGGCCTGCCTGGCGCTGGTGGCGGTGATCGGGTTTGGCGGTGCTGGCGTCTGGCTGCAGCTCGACGCGGTGCGCGGCCGGCATCCGGATGATGCGATCGCGGGGGTGCGCTCGGTTTTGCGCGTGCTGGTGCTGTTCGCATTGGTGACGCCGTTCTGGTCGTTGTTTGACCAAAAGGCGTCCACCTGGATCCTGCAGGCGAACGCGATGACGCGGCCGGAGTGGTTTCAGCCGGCGCAGATGCAGGCGCTGAATCCGCTGCTCGTGATGCTGCTCATTCCGTTTAACAACATGGTGCTGTACCCGGCGCTGACGCGGTTCGGCTACGAGACGACGGCGCTCCGGCGGATGACGGCGGGGATCGCGTTCTCCGGGTTGTCGTGGATCGCGGTGGGCGTGATGCAGGTGGTGCTCGACGGCGGGACAGCCTTCTCCATCGCGTGGCAGGTGTTGCCGTATGCGCTGCTCACGTTTGGCGAGGTGCTGGTGTCGGCGACGGGTCTGGAATTCGCCTACAGCCAGGCGCCGCAGGCGATGAAGGGGGTGATCATGGCGTTCTGGAGTCTCTCGGTGACGATCGGGAATCTCTGGGTGCTGGTGGTGAACGCCGGGGTGCAGAATGCCACCGTGATTGAGTTTATCCGCGGGAGCGGATTTGGGTTGACGGCCTTCCAGATGTTTTTCTTTGCCGCGTTTGCGTTCGTGGCGGCGCTGGCTTTCGGGCTGGTCGCGCGGAGCTACCCGGTGGCGGACCACTACCGGAAGATCTAACCGAGCTACAATCCGTGACGGGCTGCAGTGATTTTGCGAAACCTCTCGCCATCGCGACGTGGTGCTGGTAATCAGCAGTTCATGAACCGGAGCATCTTCTACATCATCGGAGTTATCATCGTTATTATTGTCGTGCTGAAGGTGCTCGGTCTGTTCTAGACCTGCACCTCCCTGAGCCGGTCTCCATCCGGCAATAGAATGCAGGGCAAGCCTGCGGCGAGCGCACGCAGGTGCGGGCTGTCGAATTGCATCTGCTCATTAGATGCCGGGCGAAACCGGAGATTGCCCGGGTGTCGTCCGGCGCGGCGTTGAGCTGCACCCAATGGCAGCGAAAATCGACGCGCGGGTGGGAATCGGGCACGTTCACCGGAAGGAGCTTTACTGGGACAGGCCGCGGGAAAGCTGGCCATTCTCGGAGAATGGTGAGCTGGCGATGTTTACCCGGCCGCTTGATCTCGATGGGCTGCTGGCCGTGCCGTAAGTGCCGCGGAGATGCCGCCGACACTCCGCAGGCGGGCGCGGCTCCGCGACAGAACTCGCGCGTGAGATAAACGTTGTGCGGGGACGGCGATCGACGAAGGTCGGGCACGTTTCTCTGCTGCCCATGCGAGCTTTCGCCTGCAGGGGCAGATTCGCCGCTACCTCGGCTGATCGCCGAGATTCCCCGCAGCGCCTCCTCATCTATCTATGAAATCTGAACTTCTTAAAGCCGCCGGTGCAGTGATCCCAAACCAAGGCATTCTCGTAAATATGGTGTCGCGCCGGGTGCGGCAATTGATGCAAGGGCACAGGCCGCTGGTGGAGCACCCGCCGGGATTGCGCGCGGCGGATATCGCGCTGATGGAGATCGGCCAACAGAAGCTGAGCTACGAGCTGGCGCCGATTTTGAAGGCAGGCGAGCTCACAGCGGAACCACCAGAGACGAACGTGGTGGAATTTCCCGCCGTGGCTGCGGGCAAGAAAAAGGCCGCGTAGGAGCGCCGCCAACACGCGCGCGCAGGCGCGGCAGTTTCGACCCCGGGTTGCTACCCGTTGGGAATTGTCGAGAGCACCTTGCGGAGCTTTGTGACGCTGACCGGCTTCGGGATGAAATCGTCGAACCCGGCAACTGTCGCGGCGCGCCGGTCATCCTCGCTGGTCCAGGCGGTCACAGCCACACTGGTGCCCGCGAAGCCGCGGCTCCGCATTTGGCGCATGAGGTCGAAACCGTTGCCATCGGGTAAGCCGATGTCGCACAGGATGGCATCGTAGCGACCCTGCTCGAACACGCTCATGGCTTCGGTCGCCGATTCTGCCGAGGCGACGCGGTGGCCCCACACGCGCAGTAAACGAGTGAGGCTGCTGCGGGTGTCGCAGTGGTCTTCCACGAGGAGGATGGCGGGCATTGAGAAGGTGATCACGCCGCGCTTTCCAAGGGCGCTGGCTGCAGCCGCGAGATGACGCGGCCGGATTTCACCGCGGCCACGGCTTCTTCGATCGTCGGGAGCACGGGCGCCACCGTTTCGAGGCGCACAACCTCGAGGATTGGCTCCACCGCTTTACTCGGCGCGGCGAGGCAGAGCACCCCGCCATAGTCTGACGCGTCGCGAATGTATTCCAGCAGGGCTGAGATCCCGCAGGAATCGATGAACATGACGTCGCTGAAATCGAGCACCAGGGCCGGGCAGCGGCCGCTGATCTTCGTGTGCAGGACGCTCCGCAGGGCGGGCGAGTAATGGAGATCGATCTCGCCTTGGAGGGCGAAAACATCCACGCCATCCCGCACCAGTTCCTTCAGTCGCACAGTACTAGTTCGAATGTGTGGGGGCGGTTGGTTCCGCGCGGCAGCGGGAAGGGAGCTGAACATGCGGAAGACCCGGGGCGGCGGGCTGCGCAACGGGCGTGACTTGCTCCCGGCGTGGGTGCAGTCTGGCGCTGTGCCCGCCGAGGAGAACGTGCCCGTTTCTGTGCAAGTGGATGGCGTTACCTGGCGATGGACCAGCGATTTGGCTGCCGCCGCACCGGGTGACGCGGTTTTCGCCCTCGAACCGGAGACCGGGGTGGTGCAGTTCGGCGACGGCGTGCGTGGCCGGCGACCGCCGGCGGGGGCGCGGATCATCGTGTCGTATCGTCACGGCGGCGGCGCGGCAGGTTCTGTCCCGGTTCGTGTCTCCGCGCAAGCAGCGCAGCTGGAGCCGGTCGAACGCATCCGCTTTTTTCCGGGATACCTGCTGAGGCCGGAAGATTTCGAGACGGAGCAGGATTACCTCCGCGGACGTCAACGCAGGCATAATCTTCTCCTCCACGGCGTAGGAATCGTCTGCGGCCTGGAGGTGACCGCCGGTGAAGCTGGGAGCACGGTGTCGCCGGGAATGGCGATCGACGCTGGCGGGGATGAGATCATCGTGAGCGTTCCGCAGCTGGTGCCGTTCCCGCCGGGAAGTGCGGCGATGTGGCTCGCCGTGAGC
>JACCZQ010000171.1 GCA_013695905.1 Chthoniobacterales bacterium | reverse complement strand
GGGTGTGATTGAAGTTGGGTCCGAAATTTAAGCAGCGCGTTGGTCCTCCCAATATGCATCCCACTGTTGGTTGGCCCTGAGGACCCGTAGTTGTGCGAGCGCGTCGGCATTGGCGGGCAGCCACGCGCTTCCAGCCTTTTTGAGGCGGGCCTGGAGGACGTGCTTGTGGCCCGATTCGATCAGGCCGCTGCCGATGGGCAGATCGCGCGAGATCGCTCCGGGATAGTCGAGAGATTCGAGCCGGTGGCGCAGGTAGCGGAGGGCGGCGCGGACCGGCGGATCGTCGCCGTCATCCTCGGCTTCGGCAAAAGGCTCCATCGCTGCGAGCACCCGCAAAGGCTTCCCGCGCCGCAGGCGCTTCTGCTGGGTATGGAGCCAGCTTCGAGGCGACTTCGGTCGGCAGACCGCAGCGGCGGCGGCCAGGTATTGGCTGACATGGTAGAAGTCCACCAGCACGTCGGCCTGGTCGCCGAAGACTTCGCGGCTCTGGAGGGCGATCCATTCCGCCCCGTCGGCCACGACATGGATGCGGCTCTCCAAGGCCCACCCGGCATCGCGTGCGCAATGCCCCCAGCGCCGTCCCGTCTTGGCCACCGAGTGGAAGCCCGCCGCGTAGTGGGCCTCGAGAGTGCCCTGCGCACGCGCCGCGCTCAGACGGATTTCCTTCCACTCGCGCGGACGCGGCCCCTTGCGCCGCCGCCCCGGCTCGACCGTGCACAGGAAGCTCCCATCGGTTTCGGCGACCACGTAGGCAGGACCTTTGCGGGGCAGCGTCCGGAAGCTTTCCGCGTAGTGTTTGCCGAGCCGCTCGGAGACCTGCACGGCGTGGCCGAGGGTTGCTTCCCGCACGGCCGAGGCGTTGAGTTCGAAGCCGTAGTGCTCCCGCAGCCGCCGGTTGCTCTGGGCGAAGGAATGCTCGGCCCCGAAATCACAGAGCGCCCGCTGCAGCCGGCGCGACTTGCCTCGCGCGCTCACCCCCACCGCCCCCGCGAAGGGCCGCAGATAGCATCGCCCCGGAGCCCGCCAGATCCTTTCCGAAACGCTCACCGCCCCGAAAACGCACCACCAGCTCAGATCCCTTTTTTTTTGAGCCGCGCCTGCGGATGGCTCTGGCGCAGCGCGCGCGCGGTGCGCTCCTCCGCTCCCTTGGCCCATTGCTCCATGGCGCCACTGCCGAGTCGGCGTACCTCCTCGATGAGGAGTTCTTCGATCTCGTCTGCGCTGCGCAGCGCTCCCTCCTCGGAATCGGTCAGCGCCAGGATCGCCTCAAAGCGCTCCATCAGTTCGGGTCGCTCCCGCAAGGCCTCCACAAGGCGTCGTTCACGGGTGTGGTCGTCGATCTTGCCATGTCGGTTCTTCATGGACAGGGAAAGCTAAACACATTGGCCAAAAAGTACACATTATAGTAATTATAGACTTCAGCCCCAGCATCGCGGACCCAACTTCAATCGCACCCGTAGCGGCGTCGGTGTGAGATTGACGTTTGGCAGCATGTTTGACATCGTGTTTGACATGAAAGTTTCTACTCGATCGTTGGTGCGGGAGTTCCCAAAGGTGAAGGCGGCCGCGCGAAAAGGGCAAAAGGTCGAGATCTATGACGGGCGGACGGGTGAAGCCTTTTTCCTGACGGCGAAGCCGAAGAAAACGTTTGGGGAGCTGGCGGAGATGGCGAAGGGCGTTTATTCGGGTCCGCGCAATCTCTCTTCGCGCGAAGGGTTCGATGGCAGGTCACATCGTTGATACAGGGCCGCTGGTCGGCTGGATCAATCGTCGCGACCAGTGGCACAAGTGGAGTGTGAGCGTGATGGCTGTGCTGGAGCCGCCGCTGCTGACGTGTGAATCTGTCATCGCCGAAGCCGCCTGGCACCTCGCCGACTCGCGCGAAGCGATCGACCGGCTGTACGAACTGGTGGAGGAAGGTGCGCTTCGGGTGATCGCGCTGCTGCCGGATCATGTCGCACCTTTGCGCGCGCTCTCGGCCAAATATCCGCAGATGGATTTGGCCGATGCGGCGGTGGTTCGGCTCTCGGAGATTTTTCCGCGCGCGACCGTTCTGACGACCGATGTGGCCGATTTCAGCGTATACCGTCGCTTCCAGAACAAAGCGATTCCGCTTGTGCACCCGCCGTTTCGCGATCGCGAGTAGGCGAGCGAGATAGGCGGCGCGGCCGGAGGTGCGCTACATTCTCTCTGGCACGTCGATGCCGAGCAGATCGAGGCCGCGCTGCAGGACACGTGCAGTAATTTCGCACAACGTGAGGCGGGAGGCGCGGGCGGGCTCTTCAACCTTCAACACCGGGCACGCTTCATAGAAGGCGTGAAAGCTGTTCGCGAGCTCAAAGAGGTAGTTTGCCAGCAGGTTTGGGCGGAAATCGTTTAGCACCGTCGGGAGGGTTTCGGCGAATTGGCAGAGGCGCTTTGCCAGCAGCTGCTCGGCGGGTTCGTGGAGCGCGATCACTCCGGTTGTGCCCCTCATCCCAACCTTCTCCCCGGGGGAGAAGGAGCCGCTGTTCGTGTGGTCGGCGGGGTCCTGTAACGTGAGCACATCCCGTGCGTCCCGCAGGGACGCACCTACAGGGGCGTCGCCGGCTTTGCGGAAGATCGATTGGAT
>JACCZQ010000170.1 GCA_013695905.1 Chthoniobacterales bacterium | reverse complement strand
GCCACGCGAAGCTCCGGGTCTCGGCGATCATCCAACGCCAAACCCCGGAGGGGTGACGGAGCTGTGGTGCGACAGCACCCTTCGCCGCCCCTCCGGGGCTTGGACCAAAGGCGACCGTAAAAGGTCCCGGAGTTCCGCTGACGCTTCACTCCGGGCTCTATTCCGTCGCCCCTCTGGAGCTTCCGTGCCACGCATGCTGGACGAGGTATCAGGTGGTCAGCGCCAGCGCGTGGCGATCACGCGGGCACTGTAAAGCGAATTGCCCATAGCACGACCGCCTGCCTGAGCTCACATCGGCGCCGCCGCGCGCATCAGCATCGCGCAGATCCAAGTGCCATAGTCCGCTGCCCTTTGCCGCCGCAAAGCACCGGAGGTGCGACGGAATAGAGCCCGGAGCGAGGCCACGCGAAGCTCCGGGTATCGGCGATCATCCAACGCCAAACCCCGGAGGGGTGACGGAGCTGTGGTGCGACATCACGCTTCCGCCGCCCCTCCGGGGCTTGGACCAAGGCGACCGTAAAAGGTCCCGGAGTTCCGCTGACGCTTCACTCCGGGCTCTATTCCGTCGCCCCTCCGGGGCTTCCGTGCCACGCATGCTGGACCAGGTATCAGGTGGTCAGCGCCAGCGCGTGGCAATCACGCGGGCACTGGTGAAGCGAAGTGCCCACAGCACGACCGCCTGCCTTAGCTCACATCGGAGCCGCCGCGCGCATCAGCATCGCGCAGATCCACGCCCCGTAGGTGCCGAGCGCGTAGCCGAGCACCGCCAGCAGCACGCCGACCGGCGCAAGCGCCGGATGGAATGCCGAGGCCACCACCGGCGCAGAGGCCGCGCCGCCGATGTTTGCCTGGCTCCCTACCGCCACGAAAAATACCGGCGCCTTTATGAAATACGCCAGCGTCAGCATGATCGTGATGTGCACCAGCATCCAGACCGCGCCGATCAGAAACAGCCCCGGCTGCGCAAAAATCGCCAGCAAGTTCATCTTCATCCCGATCGTCGCGACCAGCACATAGAGAAAGGCGCTCCCGATCCGCGAGGCGCCGACACCCTCCAGCGCCCGCGCCCTCGGCCAGGCCGAGAGGATCAGCCCGGCGGTGGTGGCGACCACCACGATCCAGAAAAACTTACTCGTTAGGCTGAACTGCTCCAGTTGCGGCGCGCGCGCCTCGATGAACGGCGCCACCACATCGGCAATGACATGCCCGAGCGCGGTAATCCCGAACCCGACGGCGAGCAGCACCATCAGATCGGTCAGCGACGGAATCCGCGCGCTCCGCGCCTGCAGCTCCTCGACCTTCTGTTTCACCACCGCGATCGCGGAAGTATCCGCGCCGAGCCATGCATCGATCCGCTTCGCCCGCGCCGCCGCGAAAAGCAGACACGCCATCCAGACATTCGCCACCAGCACATCGACGGCGATGAGTGCGGAGAAAAGATTGTCGCTCACGCCGAAGATTTCCTTCATCGCCGTCTGATTCGCGCCGCCGCCGATCCAGCTGCCGGCGATGGTGGCGAGACCGCGCCACACCGCATCCGGTCCGACGCCGCCCACCAGCGCCGGATTGAAATAAGAGATGAGCAGCACCGCCACCGGGCCGCCGATCATCACGCCCGCCGTGCCGCCGAGGAACATGATCACTGCCTTCGGTCCGAGCCGCATGATGGACCGCAAATCGATACTCACCGTGAGCAACACCAGGCTGGCCGGCAGCAGGTATTGTGAAGCGACAAAATATAACCGCGACACATCGCCCGAGAAAATCCCGGCGGTGCTGAAGAGCGAGGGGATGAAGTAGCAAAGCAGCAGCGCCGGGACGTAACCGTAAAAGCGCTTCCAGAACGGCCGTTCGCTCTGCGATGTGACGAAGACCGCCGCCAGAATGATGAACAGAATGCCGAGCACCACCGCGTCATTGGTGATGAGAGGGAGCGGTGCGACTTCGGGAGGCATGTGGCCTTAGAATTTCTCGTTGCGCTTGAGCCGGAGAATCGCTGTCACTTCCTCGGTCTCGCCCGCCGGAGCTTTCGCCGGGAGATTGAAAGCGGGAGTGTAATAGCGCTCACCGTTCGGGAGGAACGCGGTGAAATGTAGATGCGGCGGAATCTTCTGGTTCGGGTAAGCACCGGGCCGGATCGTCTCAAACGTAAAACGCCCCTCGCGGTCCGCCTTGGCCCAGCCGCGGAGCCGCCAGGAGTGCGGCCCCTTCCCCTCCTCATCATACAAACCAGCCGCGTCCGTGTGGTAGGCGAAGATCACCGCGTCAGCTGCCGGCGAGCCATCGGTATTCAGCACCTGCCCGCGGACGAGCAAAGGCGGGCCCGGTTCCGTTGGCGGCGCGATCCGCGCCGTGGCCGTGAGGTCCTTCGGCCGCTCCTGCTGCGCGCGATCCATGGCGCGGGCATATTCCAAATCCTGCGCGGAGCAGCTGGACACAGCGACGCCGAGCGCCACCACACTGAGAAGCAGACGAGTCTTCATCCTTTCGTTGGTGCAGTAAACGAGCAGACCGGCCAAGGCAATTCGATCCTGCGCATCGAAAAACGCGCTTCGCCTTCCGCTGCTGCGGCCAGATAGTGCGGCACGATGAAAAGCTGTTGGCTGGTGAAATCGGAGCCCTCCGCCTACGGGTGGGACGATCTGGTGCGCGATGGCCGCACCGCCTGGAGCGGCGTGCGGAATTTCACCGCGCGCAACAACCTTCGCGCCATGCAGGAAGGCGAGCAGGTGCTGTTTTATCACAGCGTCACCGGGAAAGCCGTCGTCGGCGTGGCGGAGGTAAGCCGCACCGCCTACGCCGATCCCACCGCAAAGGATGGCGATTGGAG
>JACCZQ010000520.1 GCA_013695905.1 Chthoniobacterales bacterium | reverse complement strand
ATGCTGGACAGTTCAGCAACACCATCTCCGGCCCCGGCACTATCACGCTCGCGGGCCAGGCTGTGCCGGAAGGCGGAGTCGGTCTCCTGATGTTTGCGGTTGTCGCGGCCGGACTGCTCGCGGCGCGCCGTTACGTCTCCGCGCCAGTCGTCCGCGCCTGATCGAGGCAAGGCCTTAAAAGCAAGCGGCGCGTCCGGTCGGACGCGCCGCTTTTGTTTTTTGCTCTTCGCTTCGCGTTAGCTGGCGCTCGCCGTTTCGCTCTCGCTGCCTTGCGGGGACGTGACCTGGAACGTGAGCTTCCCGTCCGCGGCGATGACGTGCACCACGTCTCCAGCTTTCACATTCCCGCGGAGCAGCTCCTCCGCGAAGGGATCTTCGAGGTAACGCTCCACCGCACGCCGCATCGGCCGCGCCCCGTACTGCGGATCATACCCCTTCTCGATGAGCAGCTCCTTGGCCGATTGATCGAGGTCGATGCCGACCTACTTCTCTTTGATGCGGCGGAACACTTTGGCCACTTCCAGTTCGACGATCTGCAGCAGATCCACCTTCGTCAGCTGATGGAAGACGATGATGTCATCGAGACGATTGATGAACTCCGGCTTGAAGGCTTTCTTCGCCTCCTCCAGCAAGCCATCACGCATCGTGTCGTACTCGTGCTCGCCCAGTGGCTTGGTCGCGGCGAAGCCCATCGTGGTCTGCTTCTTCAGCGTCTCGGCCCCCACGTTTGAGGTCATGATGATGATCGTATTCCGGAAATCGATCTTCCGGCCTAACGAGTCGGTGATCTTTCCTTCCTCCAGAATCTGGAGCAGGAGGTGCATCACGTCCGGGTGCGCTTTTTCGATTTCATCGAAGAGCACCACCGAATAAGGACGCCGGCGCACGGCTTCGGAAAGCTGACCGCCCTCTTCGTAACCGACATATCCCGGAGGAGAACCGATCAACCGCGAGGCGGTGAACTTTTCCATGTACTCCGACATGTCGATCTGGATGAGAGCATCGCGATCGCCAAACATGAATTCCGCAAGCGTCTGCGCGAGGAACGTCTTCCCGACCCCGGTCGGTCCGAGGAAGATGAAGGATCCAATCGGGCGCCGCGGATCCTTCAGATCCGCACGGCTGCGGCGGAGCGCTTTCGAAATGGCGATGACCGCCTCATCCTGCCCCACCACCTTGCCGCGCAGCTCGCCTTCCATCGCCAGCAGCTTCGCGGTTTCCTTCTGCTCCATGCGCTGGAGCGGAACGCCCGTCACCTTCGAGATGATGTTCATCATGTCGTCGGCGGTGACCAGCACTTCGCGCTCTTCGCGCTCCTGACGCCATTGCGCGAGGATGCCTTCGAGCTTGTCCTTCGTCTGCTTCTCCTTGTCGCGAAGAGCCGCGGCTTTCTCGAAGTCCTGCGCCTTGATCGCAGCTTCTTTCTCGACGCGAATTTCTTCGACCTCTTTCTCGATCTCCTTGACGTCCGGCGGTCGCGTCATGGCGTTGATGCGCGCGCGGGCGCCTGCTTCGTCCATGACGTCGATCGCCTTATCGGGGAGGAATCGCCCGGTGATGTAACGCTCGGAGAGCTTCACCGCCATCTCGAGCGCTTCGTCGGTCAACTTCGCTTTGTGGTGCGCCTCGTACTTCGGACGCAGTCCTTTCAAGATCAGAATCGCTTCGTCTGGCGTCGGCGCTTCCACCTTCACCGTCTGAAAACGGCGTTCCAGCGCGGCGTCTTTCTCGATGTATTTGCGGTATTCGTTCAGCGTCGTGGCGCCCACGCACTGCAGCTCACCGCGGCTCAAAGCCGGCTTGATGATGTTCGAAGCGTCCATCGCGCCCTCGGCTGACCCGGCACCAACGATGGTGTGCAGCTCATCGATGAAGAGGATGACGTTTTTCGAGCGGCGGATCTCGTCCATGACCGCTTTGATGCGCTCCTCGAACTGGCCGCGATATTTTGTCCCGGCGACCATCAACGCGAGGTCGAGGGTGATCACCTTCTTGTCGCGGAGCAGCTCCGGCACGTTGCCGCTGGCGATCTCCTGCGCGAGGCCTTCCGCGATGGCTGTCTTGCCGACGCCCGCTTCACCCAGCAGAACCGGGTTATTCTTGGTCCGTCGGCAGAGCACCTGGATCACGCGCTCGATTTCATTCACGCGGCCGATCACGGGGTCGAGTTCGTTCTTCTTCGCGAGTTCCGTCAGGTCGCGGCCAAACGCCCGCAGCGCCGGCGTCTTCACGTCCTTCTTCCCGGAAGGCTCAGCCCCGCCGCCTTCTTCGGATTCCGGCGGAGTGAAGTTCGGGTCGAGTTCCTTCAGGATTTCATTACGCGTGCGCTCGATATCGACTTCGAGGCTCTTCAGAACACGAGCTGCGACGCCTTCCCCTTCCCGCAGCAGGCCGAGCAGGATGTGCTCGGTGCCGACGTAGGAGTGGTTCAGCGCCTTCGCTTCCTTGCCAGCGAGCGCCAGAACCTTCTTTACGCGAGGCGTGTAAGGGATGTTCCCGACCATCTTCGTTTCCGGTCCGGAACCCACCTGCTTTTCCACTTCCATGCGCACGGTTTCGAGGTCCATGCCCATCTTCTGGAGCACGTTGACCGCGACACCCTGGCCGAGTTTGATCAGCCCAAGCAAAAGATGCTCCGTGCCGACGTAGTTGTGATTGAAGCGATCTGCTTCTTTCCGGGCGAGCGCCAGAACCTGCTGGGCCCGCGGTGTGAAATTATTCATTAGTTTGAGGCTCAGAGGTCGAACCGTTCGCAGACTCCCGCGCCACTTTACTAATATCAGGCTTGGGGAAGAGCCGCAAACGGTCGCGGATGATTTGAGCGCGCAGCTCGTCTCGTTCGTCGGCGTTTAGTTTCTGCTGCGAGCTCTTCTGCAGGTGCGCGGGTTGGGTGTCGATAAAGAGTTCGTCGATCGGCAGGCGGCGATCTTCCGGGAAAGCGCCGAGATCCACGCCGAGCTTGATGATGGAGAGGAGATTGAGCGCTTCTTTCGAAGTCATGGCGTGGGCGAACGTGAGCACGCCATACGCG
>JACCZQ010000161.1 GCA_013695905.1 Chthoniobacterales bacterium | reverse complement strand
TGACGTCGCCGGCGATGACGAAGGTGAGGTTGTTCGGCACGTAACGCGCCTTGTAATAGCGCATCACATCGTCGCGGGTGAGCTGGTCGAAGATATCGAGCAACCCGATCACCGGCAGCCGGTACGGGTGCCGTTGATACGCGGTGGCGAAGAGCAGCTGGCCCGCCATGCGATCGGGATCGTCGAACGCCATCGCGAATTCGCGGCGGATCACCTCCTGCTCCTTCGCGTATTCTTCCGCGGGCAGGGTGGAGTTCATCACCGCATCGGAAAGCACATCGATCGCGGTCGCGGCGCCCGCCCTTGGCACATCGATCCAGTAAACCGTGCGATCGAAAGACGTGTAGGCATTAATGTAACCGCCGACATCCTGCACCGCCTGCGCGATGGCATTGGCGGGCCGCGTCTTCGTCCCCTTGAACAACATGTGCTCCAGGATGTGTGACAAACCCGCGCCGAGATGCTCCTCCTCATCGATGCTGCCGGTGCCGACCCACGCCTGCACGCTCGCGACCGGCGCGCTATGGTCCTCCTGCACGATGACGGTGAGCCCGTCCGGCAGCACCCATTTCCGCGCGGTATTCGGCGGGAAAACAATGCCGGGTGGATTGCCGACGGGAGCAGTCTGCAGGTAATCGGGAGCTAACATGGGAGGTGGAGAATCAACGCCGACGCGGCGCGATTCGCTCAGGAGACCTTCGGCGCAGGCAACCCCGGCGGCAACTTCGCCACCGCCGCGGGTTTCTGCGGCTCGAACGGCTGCACGAACGCTTCGTGAAAATCATAGACGCTCTTGAAATCGTCGATGGAGTCTTCCTCCGTCTTCCCGAAGATGCCGGCGCCGATGAGATTGAAGACCATGTGGCCGATGTCTTCGCAGCAGCGGATGCCCCAGTAGGAGAGCACCGTCACGACCATGGGGCCGAATTCCTTGAGGGCGTATTGCCGCACGCCTTCGAGCAGCTCGGGACCGGCGACGTGCTTCACCGGCGCGCCTTTGACCTTCTTCTGCTGCTTGGTGGTATAATCCAGCGCATCGCGCAGGAAAATATAAGCGTCCCGGTGGTAGCGGGGATCGTCCGCGACGATGGAGTCGAGAGCTTCAGCGAATCCGATTTTCTGCATGAGAATGGTGCGCCCGGTGGCGAGCGCCGTCTATGATACGTGGTGCGGATGCGCGGAGCAACTCCTGCTACTTGTCTGCCCACACCGCGAACTCACCTCCGCCCGGCGCCGTGAAATGGAACCGCCGCCCGCCGGGAAAATCGAAGATGTCCTTCGTGACGGTGCCGCCAAGCCGCACCACATCGGCGCGGGTCATCTCCAGCTCGCTGGAGTAGAAGACGAGCAGCGGACAATTCGCGGAGCTGGTCCAGCTCTGCTCGGCTTTAAAGAATCCGCCCGCAACTCTCCCGTCGTCGAACGCGATGTAATCCGGCCCGTAATCTTCAAACTTCCACCCGAACAATGCGCTGAAGAACTGCTTCGTCTGCGCGAGATCGCGGGACGGCATTTCGAGGTAGTCGATGGAGTTCGGGCGTGGTTCGTACATGGCGGATCAGTTGCGGAATTGTGACTCGAGCGCGTCGAGGTAAACGGAGATGGGATCACGGCGGCGGGTCTGCCGTTCCTGCGCCAGCTCAGCCGCGCGCATATACTCGCTGAACGCACCACTCGCGGTGCGGCTCTGCGTCGCCTCGAACCAATTCAGGTAATCGTCGATCGCATCCATCCGCCGGACAATATGCTCACGCGTGCCGCGGATTTCCGCCAGCCGTTGGTCGAGCCGCCTGGTGCGGCGGCGGACGAGCTGCGCCACGATTTCCTGATATTCGGTGAGCACCGGCCGGTAGAGCGGGTGCGAGCGGGCGGAGAAGAGGAGCAGCTGGTGGGTGAGCAGCTGCAGCGCGGCGGCGGCTTCGGCGCGATCGACGAATTTCGGATACTCCTCCAGCGTGTAAACGACGGCGACTTGTCCCGGTTTGCGCAGCCCAACGCGCAGCAACTCGGAGAGCTGCCGTTCGGTCTCGCCGCAACTCAGCAGGCGGAAACGCTCCCGCCGCGCCACCTGCGCCACGCTGGCGATCCACGCCTCCTGGATTTGCTCAGCCTCGCCGTGGAGGATGGGGAAATGCTCCTGCAGATGGGCGAAGGAGTCGTTCGGCGCGTGCGGGAGCGAGGCGAGGAAACGCCGCAGTCGCACGCGTCCATCGGGAGAATCTCTCAAGAGCGCGACCAGCGCGGCCGAGTAGGCGCGGTAAAGCGTCCGCGACGGAGAGTCCAACAGGCCAGGCCGCTGGCGCAAGAACTTCGGCACCGGGAGCACCTGGCCGGACAAGCTGACCGTGGCGAGGGCTTCCGCGATGGTGGCGGTGTCTTCTCCGGCGAGCGCGAGGGTGCCATCGAGCAGCCAATCCGGCGGCTCCACGACGACCACTCCCGCCGGCGTGTTCGGCTCGTTGCGGTAGATCATTTCCAGGAAAACCGCTCGGAGCAGCTCCCTCTCGATCGCGGCCGCGTTGAGCTCGCCGTCGATGAGCAGCTCAAGTTGCAGCTTCAAGCCGAAGCCGGTTTGACTGATGTGCAGGTGCGCGCGGGGCAGCTCGGGGCGGTTCGCCTGCGGCAGCTGCGCGCGGACGAGAATCGGCGTGGCCCATCCGTCACGGTCCTGCAGCAGCGCGAGGGCGTGGCGTTTGGTCCGCTCGCCGATGTCGCAGATGGCGCCGCGCAGCCGCACTTCGGGTCCGTGCACGATGAACTGGCGGGAGGTGCTGACGGTCCGTTCCGGCGGCGCGGCGGTCGCGAAGGGGGCGCCGATCAGCACGACGACAGCGCAGGCAAAGGCAAACAGGGAGCGGGACATCCGTGACAAGAGCGTGAGAATAGCCACTCGTGCCGCGGCGCGGCGAGCCCGAAAAAAATCAGCTGGTGCAGCATCATCTGTGCACAATCCGCTTCGCGAAAAGTGCAACATTCAACCGCTCGCAGGGTCTAATCTGCAGGAAGGCTAAAAATTATGACGAATTGGAACAAACTCACGTTCGTAGGCACCATCGCGCTCGCGGCGATGATGGCACCGGCCGCGCTGGCGCAGCGGTCCGGCAGCGGATCGCGCGGCGGCGACGGAGTGCGCGGCGGCGCAGGAATGTCGCAGATGCGCTCGACGAGTGCGGGGAATCGATTTGCGCAGCCGGGGCGCAGCAGCGGTTTCCGCGGCGGCAGCCGAACGGACTTCGGCCGCGGCCGTGAATTCCGCGGGCGACCGGGCGGCAATTGGCGGCACGGCGGGCGGTATCATCGCGGCTACTATCCGAGGCGGCACTACGTTTATTATCCCGGCTTCTATCCGTATGGATTCGGCTATCCCTACGGCTACGGCTATCCGTACTTTGGCGCGTCCGCCGCGCTTTACTACAATGGCTACCGCCCGGTTTACCACGCCGACGCTGCCGGATCCGTCGACGTGGCGGTGCAGCAGCGGTTGGCGGCGGCGGGTTTCTACCGCGGGCGAATCGATGGGGTGATCGGCTCCGGCACGCGCGCGGCGATTCGCGCCTATCAGCGGGCGAACGGGCTGCCAGGGAATGGCCGGATCGACACGAGGTTGCTGGCGCGGATGGGCCTCCGGTAAGCAGCATCTCTCGCTGCGAGAATCCGGGAGCGGGTGCGCGGTCAGCAGACTGGCACCCGCTCTTTTTTTTGGGTGTCCTCAGCTCCGCCGCTTTACGGCTGCGGTCGCGGACGTGGTGCGAGGAAGATGCTCTTCTCGTGGAACTCCACCGACCCGAGCTTCGCCACTGAGCGCCGCTCCCGGTCCAGTGCCTTCCAGACGCCACCCATCAACAAGGGGCCGCCGTGCTCCATCAGCGCGGGATGCACCGGCAGCCGGCCGATCATGCCGCCGCGGCTCTGCGCGGTGATGGCGCCGTCGGCGATCGTTGGACTTCCGAATGCGGCTGTCGTGAAAACAGACAAACCGAACAGCGATCGCTCCACCGTCAGCTGGCCATAGCCTTCGCCGAACTCCGCCACCGCTCGCTGAAAGTTCAGATAGGTGCTTAGTGCCGCCTGCTTCGATTTCAACGTGTAGGCGAGATACTCGTTCACCTGCTCCTGGGTGTAGCGCAGCGGCCCTCCGCCCGTCCCCATGGCGGCATTCTCCAGTTCCAGATTGATCTGCGACGCCATCATCAATTCGTCGGAGCTCTCCGGCACCTCCGGCGCCCGCAGCATCTGCACCACCGCGGCCAGAGTGAGCGCGCCGAGCAACAGCTTGCTCCCCTGGAAGAAGAGATGGCGCATCTTCGCGCCCTGCGGGTTCATCATTCCCCGCAGCCGCTTCTGCGTCTCCTTCGGGTCTTCATCCTTCCGCTGCGCTTTGGATAATCCCGAGCGGTCCAGGCGCGCCCCGCAGTCGTGGCAATAGATCCGCTCCGGCTCGTTTTCCCGCCGGCATTCAGGACAGACCAGCTTCATTCGCCGGCGGCTTTCTTCGGCTTGGTTTCGGCGGGCTTAGCCGGTGCGGCCGGTGTGCTCGCGCCGCCTTCTTTCCCGCCGCCAGTCTTCTCACCGCCACCCGCAGCAGCCGGCGCGGCATCCTTTTTCGCGCCTTCCTTGTAGTTGTTGCTGCGGTAATCGGTGATGTAAAAACCCGAGCCTTTAAAGATGAGGCCCGCGCCGGTGCCGAGCAGGCGCTTGACCTTGCCGTGTCCCCACTCCTCCAGCTGGCAATGTTCCTTCGGGCATTTCGCAAAAGCGGCGTCGCGCATCGATTGGAAGACTTCAAAGTTCTTCCCGCACGTTTCGCAGGCGTATTCGTAGGTCGGCATAGCAAAAGGAACGCCACGTGCTCTTTCAAGCGGTGAGTGGCGGCGGAATTGTCGGTGAATACAAGCAGAATTCAAGCCGTCCAAAGCGCTCCGACAGATCCAGGCCCGACCAAACAGCGGCGGCGTGCGTATCTTGACTTTGACCACCTCTCACATTACAAGGAAAGACCTTAAAAATTGCTTATGTCCCGACCAATTCTCCACCTCACGAAAGCCCTTCTTTGCAGCGCTGCCGTCCTCGCTCTGGCTGCGTGCGACGAAGACCCGCGGATGGGGGACACGCAGTACCTCGGCGGCGTCTATGGGACCAGCTCCGTCTCCTCGGCGGCGCCGCAGGATTCCGTCTCCTATTGGG
>JACCZQ010000121.1 GCA_013695905.1 Chthoniobacterales bacterium | reverse complement strand
ATCTCGAACTGCCGCGGCCCCGCCGGAGTCGGCAGCTCCAGCATCTCACCATCACGCACCGCATTCCGCCGAGAAAAACTCTCCGACACAATCACCACCCGCTCGTTCTGAAACCGCCGCAGAATCTCCGCCGCATCCCCGCGCACAAACGGAAACCGTGACGAGTGCGTCCCCCGCACCACCGCCAGAAAAACATTCTTGTCCCGCCACGGCAGCGACACCTCACGAAAGGTATCGATCGCCGCCACCTGCGGATGTCGCTCCAGAAACTCCGCCGTCGCCGCTGGCATAAACGAAGAGGCGCCGACGAGTTCGTTCGACGCCGGCGCGATGAACAGATCCGCCGCCAGCGTCTGGTCGATCCACGATTGCACCGTGCTGCGGAACGAGAACACCATCACGCTCACTCCGATCGTCATCGCCACCGCCGCCGCCAGTGCCGCGATCGTCACCGAGTTCCGCACCAGCGCCCGCCCGAGATTCCGCGCCGCCAGGCTCGGCTGCAGCGCCCGCACCTTCGCCGCCTGCCGGCTGAACTGCAGCGCCACCCCCGGCACCACCAACGAGAAGCCAATCAGCACAAAAAACGCCGCGCCAAATCCCAGGAGCGCCGGCCCCGTCGTCAGCGCCAGCCACGAGAGCAAAGCCGCTAACGCGACACAACCCACCCCCGACCACAACCACCCCGATGAGAGCTGCACCGACTGCTCCACCATCGATCCGCCGTGCAGCGCTCGCACCGGATCCATCTTCGCCGCCGCCGCGGCCGGCAGCCACGCCGCCACCAGCACCGAGAGCAGCCCGAGCACCGCTGCCGATCCGAACATCCACGGCGTCACCGCGACCTCCCGCACACTCAGCATCACATAAAGCGTAGAGATCGTCTGCGCCACCGTGCCAACCAGCACCTGCGCGAGCAGCAGCCCGCCCGCCATTCCCACAACGGCACCGACCAGCCCCAGCGCACCCGCCTCCGCCAGAAACAGCACCCGCACCTCATTCCGCGTCACGCCTAACGAGCGCAGAATCCCAATCTCCTTCCGCCGCCGGACGACTGAAGCAGAGACCGTGTTGTAGATGAGAAACATCCCCACGAGCAGCGACACCAGACTCATCGCGGTGAGATTCAACTGAAAGCCGCCCAGCATATTCTCCACCTGCTGGTTCCGCTGCGCCGGAGCCGCCACGCTGGCATCCGGCGGCAACACCTCCCGCAGCCGCGCGATCGTCGCCTCGCGGTCCACCCCCGGCGTAAGCAGCACCTGCACCGCACCGAGTTTCCCACGGCGGCCAAACAGCTCCTGCGCCCAGCCGATGTCCATCGTCGCAAACCGCGGATCAGCTGCTTCCACCCCGCTCATCTGCATGATGAAACCGACGCGCAACTGGTGGTCGGTGCCGTTCACCTGCCCGCGGAGCGTGTCGCCATTCTTCAGTCCGTGACGGCGCGCGAACTCCGCCGACACCGCCACCACATACGGCCCGCCGAGCCACTGCTGCGCGTCGAACGCGCCGGCCTCAAACCCCGCCAGCTCGAACGTGCGAAACGGCTCGTTCGTAAAAACATCAATCCCGAGAATCTGCAGATATTCACCCGGCAGATCCGGCAACGTCACAAACCCGCGCAAGATCGGAGTAGCAGCCGCCACACCCGGTTGCGCGGCAACCGCAGGAAGAGCCTCATCCGGCAGCCCACCCACAGGTGCTGTGATCTGCAGCTCCGCCTTCCCCGCCACGACATCGACGCTCGCGCGAAACGCCCGATTCGCGCTGTGGTTGGCGATTTGCACCGCCAGATAAACCGCGACCCCGAGCGCCACGCTCAGCACATTCAACAACGCCAGCAGTCGGTGCTGCCCAATATAACGCAGCACGTGCCAACGAAACAGGCGCAGGTAATGACGAGTCACAGCGGGAGAATACGATTGTGCCGGTTGCTTCGCCGCGATTTTCCGGCAAAATAGCGGCTCTCCCCCGGGAGTTCCGCACCGCTAGCTCAATTGGCAGAGCAAGTGACTCTTAATCACTGGGTTGTTGGTTCGATTCCAACGCGGTGCACTTCTGCGAGCCGCCCTCCGCGGCGCTCTTTCTCGCCGCACGGTTGTCTTACCCGAGGGCGATCCCATTCCCGCCGAGTGACTGCTGCCTCCTACTTTACCGTCAGCTGCGTCGTGCCTTCTTTCCCGGCGTGACCATCGATCGTGCAGACCGCTTCGTAGGTGCCAGGCTCCAGATTCACCTGCATCGTCTTCGTCTGGTCAGGATCGAGGTTAAACCAGAAGCTCTTTTCCAGTGAGCCGCCTTTGATCTCGAAGTTGTGCTTCTGCTTGCCGGTGTTCTTCACCACGAACGCAGTCTTACCCGGCGGGAGTGTCTTGGGCATTTGCGCGCCGGAGTCGTTGAGCTGCACCTCCACTTTCCGCGCGTCGTCGTCCGGTTTGTCGATCGCATCCTCGATTCTCGAGACGGTTTCACGCGTTTTGTCAGCGACTGCGCTGCCGACCTCCTTCGCGGTTTCTTTTGTCTGATCCCACATCTCGGAGGCTTTTTCGCTGACGGTTTTCTCATCCGCCTGGGCCATGGTGAGGCCCAAGAACAATCCTGCTGCAACGAGCGAAACGATGGGGGTTTTCATACAACTGATTCGCACCTGCGGACTTGCCTGCGGGTAAGCCCGCGAGGCCACGGAGCAGCGAAGCGATTTTTCCGCTTCCGCACTTGTCAGCTTCTCGCCCCGCACGAAAGTTTCCGGATTCACGCGCATCCAGCCGGCGCAGCCCTCATCCACTCAACCCATTCCTCCTTCCCATGCTCGATCTCTCCCCCACCTCGTCCCGCCGGTTCATCCGCTTCAGCGCGATCGCCGCCGCCGCCCTAGTCGCTATTCCTATGCACGCCCAGATGGAAAAGAAGAAACCCGCCGCCGCCGGCAATCCGCTGCTCACGCAAAGCGATCTGCCGTTCCACGCCCCGAAGTTTGATCAGATCAAGGACGCGCATTACACCCCCGCCTTCACCACCGCCCTGGCCGAGCACCTGAAGGAAGTCGAAGCCATCGCCGACCGCACCGACGAAGCCACCTTCGAGAACACACTCGAAGCGATGGAACGCTCCGGGCAGACCCTCGAACGCGTGCAAAATGTCTTTGGCAATCTCACCAGCGCCCACACGAATCCCGCGCTGCAGAAAATCGAAAGCCAGATGGCGCCGAAACTCTCCGCCCATCGTGACGCCATTCTGCTGAACGGAAAACTCTTCGCCCGCATTCAGTCGCTCTACGACCGGCGCGAAGAACTCGGCCTTGATCCTGAGTCGAAGTATCTGCTCGAGCGTTACCACAAGGATTTCGTCCGCGCCGGCGCCAAGCTCTCCGAGGAAGACAAGAAGAAGCTGAAAGCGATGAACTCCGAACTGGCGACGTTGCAGACGAAGTTCGGGCAGCACCTGCTCCAGGAGAAGAACGCCTCCGCAGTTCTGGTCGAGAAGCGCGAGGAACTCGCCGGCCTGCCCGAGAACGAAGTCGCCGCCGCCACCAAAGCCGCAAAGGACGCCAAGAAAGGCGGCAAATTCCTCATCCCGCTGCAGAATACGACCGGCCAGCCGGCGCTCGCCTCGCTCGAAAACCGCGCCCTGCGTGAGCGCATCATGAAAGCCTCGCTCGCGCGCAACAGCAAAGGCGGCCCCTACGACACTCGCGAAATGGTGGCGCGAATTGCCCGCGTTCGCGCCGAGCGGGCGGTGCTGCTCGGCTACCCGAATCACGCCGTTTACCAGCTCGAAGACCAGACCGCGCAGAACATCGAGACCATCGACCGCACCCTCCGCGCGCTCACCCCGCCCGCCGTCGCGAATGCCAACCGCGAAGCCGCCGACCTGCAGGAGCTGATCCGCAAAGAGGGCGGCGATTTCGAACTCGAATCCTGGGACTGGAGCTTCTACTCGGAGAAGCTGTTGAAGGAGCGCTACGCCTTCGATGAATCGGAGCTGAAGCCGTATTTCGAGATTAATCACGTCCTCACCGACGGCGTTTTCTTTGCCGCGGAGAAGCTCTTCGGCATCACGTTCAAGGAACGCAAAGATCTCCCGGTTTATCAGGAAGACGTGCGCGTCTGGGAAGTCACCGACGCGGACGGCCAGCCGCTGGGGCTCTTCTACGGCGACTTCTATGCGCGGCCCTCGAAACGCGGCGGCGCCTGGATGAACGAATACGTCTCGCAGAGCGGCCTCTTCGGCCTCAAACCCGTCGTCGCGAATCACCAGAACATCCCGAAACCGCCGCCGGGTGAGCCGACGTTGATGACGTTCGATGAAGTGACGACGATGTTCCACGAGTTCGGCCACGCTTTGCACGGCTTGTTCTCGAAGGTGAAATATCCCCGCTTCTCCGGCACGAATGTGCCGCGGGATTTCGTCGAGTTTCCCTCCCAGGTGAACGAGATGTGGGCCGTCTGGCCGGAGGTGCTGAAGAACTACGCGAAGCACCACCAGACCGGCGAACCGATGCCGCAGGAGCTGCTCGATAAAATGATCGAGTCGCAGAAGTTTAACCAGGGCTTCGCCACCACCGAATATCTCGCTGCCACTCTGCTCGATCAGGCCTGGCACCGCTTCGGTCCGGACGAGGTGCCGAAGGATACCATCGCCTTCGAGGCGGAAGCGTTGCAGAGCGCCGGCGTCGAACTGCGCGCCGTCCCGCCGCGCTACCGCAGCCCCTACTTCTCGCACTCCTTCTCCGGCGGCTACTCCGCCGGTTATTACTCCTACATCTGGAGCGAAGTCCTCGATGCGAACACCGTGACATGGTTCAAGGAAAACGGCGGCCTCACCCGCGAGAATGGCGACCGCTTCCGGCAGACGCTCCTCTCCCGCGGCGGCAGCGAAGATCCGGTCGGTCAATTCCGGAACTTCACCGGCGCCGCCGAGCCGGACATCGCTCCGTTGCTGGAACGCCGTGGGCTTGATGCCATCGGCACGCCCGGCGCGCCTACCGATATCCCGCCCGGCGATTCCTAACCGCGACACAACGAGCTGCTGTTCCGCACCGCCTGCGGCACATGATCATCTTTCACGATCCGCGCGCGGCCGAGTACTCCCGCGCCGGGCATGTCGAGCGTCCGGCGCGGATCACCGGCAGCGTGCCGTATTTGCGTGAACGGCACCCGCAGTGGGAATGGCGGGCGCCCACGCCGGCGGATGACACCATGCTGCGCCGCGCGCACAGCGCGTCTTACATCGAGAGCGTCCGCACCGCGACAAGCGACTTCGACGCAGACTCGCCGCTCTACCCGGACATTGCCGGTCACGCCGCCCGCGCCTCCGGCGCAGCGATCGAAGTCGCCCGCGCCGCGCTGAAACAGGAGAAAAGCTTCAGCCTCATGCGGCCGCCGGGACACCACGCCACCCGCGCACAGGCCATGGGGTTCTGCTACTTCAGCCATATCGCTGCCGCCGCGCTCGACGCGCTGGAGAACGGCGCCACGCGAGTCGCCATCTGGGATTTCGATGCGCACCATGGGAACGGCACCGAAGACATCGTCCGCGGGAATTCTGCCATCACCTTCGCGTCGATCCATCAGCACCCGGCCTATCCCGGCACCGGCACACGCTCGTTCGAGAACATCCATAACTTCTCGGTGTCGCCCGGCACGCCGCGCGCCGGGCACGTGCAGGAAGTCCGCCGCGCCTTGGATGTGCTGCTCGCCACCGACCCCGATCTGCTCCTCGTCTCCGCCGGCTTCGACGCCTACGTCGGCGATCCGATTACGCAGATGACGCTGCAGGTGGAGGATTTCGCCACCTTCGGCACCTGGTTGCAGGAGCTGGAAGTCCCGACCGGCGCAATCCTGGAAGGCGGCTACAGCGACGATCTCCCGCAGCTCATCGACGCCTTTCTCACCGCCTGGGCTGGCTAATAGTGGAGGGCAACGCTCCCGTCGTTGCCAGCTGTAGGCCGCGTCTCCCGACGCGGCGGGCCCTGCGCGTCGCCTCGCGCTGCGCCCCGTTTGTCCGCCACATCCCCGCCGGGTCAGGAGACCACGGCCTACAACGACAGCTCCTTCGAACGGATCCTTGCATGGCCGGCGTAGGAGCTTCGCGTCGGAAGACGCGGCCGAATGAATTCTACTTGGCAAGGCCAAGCGCTGCAGTCGATAGTCGCGACAGAAAACGGGCCGTAGCACAGCTTGGTAGTGCGCTTGAATGGGGTTCAAGAGGTCCCGGGTTCGAATCCCGGCGGCCCGATTTCTCCTTTCCGCTAGAGCTGGTCTGCAGCTGGCGTATCCTCTCCCCAATGGCTGAAGACGCCCAGCGCCCGCTGCTCACCGACGGTTTGTCGCCGTGGACAGCGCTCCGCTCCCCCGCCTCCGGCTGCTGCGCGCAGCCGACGATCAATTCGTCGCCTAACGAGTGGAAACGCCTGGCGCTGCTGGCCGTTGGCTGTCTGATCTTCGGCCTCTCCGCGTATGCGACCGAACGATGGGAAGCAGGTGCGGCGGCCAGCCTGCCCCTCTACCTTCTCAGCTACATCTTCGGCGCGTGGGACGCGGCACGTGAATCGTGGCAGCGGCTCCGCCGCGGTGAGCTGGAGATTCACTTCCTCATGCTCGCGGTCGCGGTGGGCGCGGCGCTCATCGGTGCCTGGGGCGAAGGCGCGCTGCTGCTCTTCCTCTTTTCCGCGTCCGGCGCCATGGAACACTACGCCGGCGCGCGCACGCAACGCGAGATCGGTGCTCTCCTCCGCGGCGCGCCCAAAACTGCCACCGTTCTCGAAGGCGACCGTGAGATCGAGCGGCCGGTGGAATTTCTCACGCCCGGCGTCCACGTGCGCGTCCGCGCCGGCGAGCTGGTGCCGGTGGACCTGCGGGTCTTGCGCGGCGAAAGCGCTTGCGACGAATCGAACCTCACCGGCGAAGCGCGCGCCGTGCCGAAGCAGCCGGGCGATGTCGCCCTCGCCGGCACCATGAACGTCTGGGGCGTCCTCGATGGCGAAGCGCTCCGCCCTGCGAGCGAAAGTGCGCTGCAGAAGATCATCAACCTGATCGAGCAGGCGCAGCAATTCAAAGCCCCCTCGCAGCGCTTCAGCGACCGCTTTAGCACCGGCTACACCTACCTGGTACTCGGTGCCTGCCTTGTTTTCTTCACGGTGGGCTGGCTGCTGCTCGGCTGGCCCCCGTTCCTGGAGCAGGCAGGTGCCACCAGCGCGTTTTATCGCGCCATGACTCTGCTCGTCGTGATGTCGCCCTGCGCGCTGGTGCTCAGCGTTCCTTCCGCCATTTTGTCGGCGATCGCTTCCGGCGCCCGACGCGGGGTGCTCTTCCGCGGCGGCGCGGCGATCGAGACGCTGGCGGATGTCCGCACCGTCGCGCTCGACAAAACCGGCACGCTCACTGCCGGTGTGCCCGAACTGGTGCGCATCGAGTGCTTCGCCGGCGACGAGCAGGCCATCGCCACCGCCGCCTATAATCTGGCGCGGCTCTCACATCATCCTCTCTCCCGCGCCATTCAGAAACTCGGCGCCCGGCACGACCTGCCGCGCCTTGCCTTCGAACACGCCGAGTCGCGCGCCGGAGGCGGTCTCATCGCCTCTCGAGGTGGTGCTGTTCACGTGCTGGGGAGCCGCGAGTTTGTGCGCACCGTGTTGCCGCAGATCGTGTGCGACGCACCGCCCGCCGACGAATTGGACGTGGCGGAGGTGTGGATCGCCAGCGCGGATCTCTGCGGGCGATTGCTCCTGCGCGATCAATTGCGCCCGGAAGCCCACGCCGTCGTCGCGAAGCTCCGCGCCTCCGGGATTCGCACCGTCATGCTGACCGGCGATCGCACACCGACCGCCGAGACGATCGCGCGGCAAGCCGGCGTGGATGAAGTGCGGGCGCAGCTCTCGCCGGATCAAAAAGTGGCCGCGATCCAGGAGCTGAAGCGCGGCGGCGGGAAAGTGGCCATGATCGGCGACGGCGTAAACGACGCGCCGAGTCTCGCCGCAGCCGATGTCGGCGTCGCGATGGGCGCGCGCGGCTCGGACGCTGCGATGGAACAGGCGGAGGTGGTGTTGATGAACGATCGGCTGGAGAAATTTGTCAGCGCCTACCAGTTAAGCCGTCGCGCCAAACGCATCATCGGGCAGAATCTCACCATCGCGCTCGGCACCGTCGTCGTGATGGCGCTGCTGGCGGTGACCCGCGGGATTCCGCTCTCGTTAGGCGTGCTGGCGCACGAGGGCAGCACCTTCATCGTGGTGCTGAACAGCCTGCGGCTCCTCTTCCTCCGCCGCGACGCCTGACCGCGGCTGCATTGCGGCGGCGGGCATCCGGCATTAGCCTGCGCGCCTTATGTTGAGCGCTGGCATTGTTGGTTTGCCGAACGTCGGTAAATCGACCCTTTTCAACGCCGTCACGCGCACCCGCAAAGCGCAGGCGGCGAATTACCCTTTCTGCACGATCGACCCGAATCTCGGCGTCGTCACGGTGCCTGATCCGCGGCTGGAGGTGCTCTCGAAGCTTTCCGGTTCGCAGAAGATCATCCCGGCGGCGATCGAGTTCGTCGATATCGCGGGGCTGGTGAAAGGCGCCAGCGCCGGCGAAGGACTCGGGAATCAATTCCTGAGCCACATCCGCGAAGTGAACGCGATCGTGCAGGTGGTGCGCTGCTTCGAGAGCGGGGACATTCACCACGTCAGCGGCTCCATCGATCCAGTGCGCGACATCGAGGTGATCAACACGGAGCTGGTGCTGGCTGATCTCGCTTCGTTGCAAAAACGACGCGACCGCCTGCAGAAGGAAGTCCGCGCCGGGTCGAAAACCGCCAAGGCGGAGACCGCCATGATCGAGAAATTGCTGCCGCATCTCGATGCGGGGAAACCGGCGATCACCTTTCAGATGACGGAGGAAGAACGCGCAGTCGCGCGCGAGTTTTTCCTGCTCACCTCCAAGCCGACACTCTTCGCCTGCAACGTCGCGGAGTCCGACCTCGCCCCGATCTCCAAAGGCGACACAACGAACGCCGCCCGGCAG
>JACCZQ010000113.1 GCA_013695905.1 Chthoniobacterales bacterium | reverse complement strand
GGCCTATACCGCTGCCGGCGATCTCGATGCCGCGGAGCGCCTGCTTGATCCGCCGCCGGTCGATCTCGAAAACGAAGCTTTCGACGAATACGTCTTCATCTTTCTCTGCCGTCGCGACTTTGAGCGCGCCGCGGCGATAATGGGCCAGGCACTGCAGAAGGAAGGTGACGAGGAGCGACGGTTCTTCGGCCGGGTAAGGATGGCGCATTTGCACGTAACGATCGGCAGACTCGACGAGGCCAAACCGGTGATCGCAGAGGCGCGGCGCGTGGTCGAGAAACTTCGGGCCGAGGGCGATGAAAGTTTGTGGCTGCGCGACCAGCTGCTGTCGCTGGCAGCGGTGCAGGGCGACCGCGACACCGTCGAGCGCGAAGCAGAAGAATTGCTCAAGGTGACCGCACGCGACAAGTGGCGTCTCCCGCTCTCGGAGGAGCTGGTCGGCGCTGCGTACGCGCTGCTCGGCGACGCCGATCGCGCGATGCCTCACATCGAGCGCGCATTGACGATGCCAGGGCACCAGAGCCTTACGGCGGCATATCTGCGACTCGAACCGCGGTGGGACAAGGTGCGGGACGATCCGCGGTTTCAACGACTCGCGACCCGATGAACTGGAAGAACTTCTTCGCGGAGCTGAAGCGACGCAATGTTTACCGCGTCGCGATCGCGTACGCAGTCGTCGCGTGGCTGCTGATCCAGATTGCGACGCAGACATTTCCCTTTTTCGAGATCCCGAACTGGGCCGTGCGCCTCGTCGTGCTGCTGCTCGGCCTGGGATTCCCGGTTGCGGTGATCCTCGCCTGGGCGCTGGAGCTTACGCCCGAAGGTGTGCAGCTCACCAAATCCGCGCCGGCGCAGGAGCGGTCGCAGCGGCGCACCCCGCGTGCGCTTTTCTGGAGCCTCATCGCAGCAGGTGTGGTCGCGGGGCTCGGTCTCACGTTTCATCTGTTTCGCACGCCGAGCAGACCAGCGGCAGCCGAACCCGCGGCGAAACGCGCCGTCGCAGTGCTGCCATTTGAGAACCTCAGCGAAGACAAGGCCAACGCTTATTTTGCGGATGGGATGCAGGACGAGATCATCACGCGCCTGGCGAAGATCGGAGACCTGAAGGTGATCTCGCGCACGTCGACGCTGCCTTACAAAGCCAAGCCAGAGAAAATCTCCGAGATCGCGCGTCAGCTCGGAGTCGGGCACGTTGTCGAAGGCAGCGTGCAACGCATCGCCGATCGCGTGCGCATCAATGTGCAGCTGATCGACGCCGCAACTGACGACCACCTCTGGGCGGAGCTCTACGACCGCAATGTCGCCGACGTTTTTGAAGTGCAGTCGGAAGTCGCGACGAAGATCGCCAGCTCCCTGCAGGCAAAACTCAGCGGCCGCGAGCAAAAGGCGATGACCGAAAAGCTGACCGACAACATGGCAGCGTACGATGCCTACCTGCGTGGCATCGACTTCGATTCGCGGCCGGGCCAGACGGACCAGGATGAGCACAGGGCGGCAGACGCATTCGCGGAAGCGGTGCGTCTCGATCCGAAGTTCGCGGCAGCCTGGGCTCGGCTGTCGCGGGCCAGTGCGGGTTTGTACTTCCAGCACATCGACGGGACGGCGGCGCGTCAGGAGATCGCGCGGTCGGCAGCCGAAACTGCGACGCGCCTGAACCCTTCATCGCCGGAGACGCTGCTGGCGAATGCCTATTACCGCTATCATGTGCAGCGTGATTATGACGGAGCCCGCGAGCTCTTCGAAAAGATTCAGCGCGAGGTCCCGAGTAACAGCGACGCACGGGAGGCGCTGGCACGCATCGCCCGGCGGCAGAGCCGGTGGAAAGATAGCCTGCGGTTATACGAAGAAGCTTCGAAATTGAACCCACGCGATGCGCACCTCGTCATGGACCGCGCATGGACGTTATCGATGCTGCGGCAGTGGCACCTCACGCTCCAGATGATCGAGCAGGCGGAGGCGATTGCGCCTGGCGACGCCGATGTGCTCGAAAACAAAGCGTCCGCTTACCACTGCGCCGGCAACCTGCCGGCGGCCCGCGCGGTAATCGAGCAAATCCCCGCTGCTGCGGGCAAGACAAGCGTGCGAGTCCAGCAGGCGCAGTATGAGCGGCGCTACGGCAACGCTATCGAGCTGCTCGAGCCCAAGTTTGCCGAGTCAAATCTACCGCCGCAGCACCGCGCGACACTGCGCCAGTGGATCGGCTCGTTTCGGTCGTTAGCCGGAGACGCGGAGGGTGCGAAGAAGGAGTATCTGGAGGCCAAGCCAGAGTTAGAGACTCTGCGGCGCGAACAGCCGAAGAACATCTTTGTGGCGGGCGCGCTCGCGTTGACGGAGGCTGGTCTCGGTGACAAGGAAGCTGCTCTCGCGGAGGCGCAGCGCGGGATGAGCGCCCTGCCGCCATCCGAGGATCCAGTGTTCGGACCACTGGCTGAAGAAACTGCCGCCGTTGTGGAAGCTCAGGTCGGTGAGCACGAGCGCGCGATCGAGCGCATCGAGCGGCTACTCCGCACGCCGTACGGCGCTTTCCCGCTCAGCGTAGCAAAGCTGCGGATGGACCCGATTTGGGACCCGCTGCGGTCGCACCCGCGCTTCCAGGCCGTCGTGGAAGGCCCGGAGCCGCGGACGATCTACGACTAGCGGTGGCGCGATTCGCGGCCTGCGCACGAGCAGCGTTTCGCCACACCACACGCCCAGAGGCAGCGGATCGGCAGCTACCGCACTTCGCCGGCCATCACGTCGCTCTCTTTCAGCGCAAGCTGGAACGGCTCCAGCGGCATCACGTTGTCGTGATCGAGGAACTCTTCGCAAATCGTGAAGAAATCGCGCTCGGTGTGGACGCGGCGGATTTGATGCAGGAACGCGCCGGTGGGCTCCACGCCGAGGCCGATGAAGTTCATGTACTTCTTCATGTTCGCGACTTGTGAGGACTCGCGGATGCCGCGGGTGGTGACCGCCTCCCACAGCGCGTGGACGTACGCGAGAACATCGCGGCCGCTGGGGCGAAAGATCGGGGAGCCGCGGCGTTGCTCGCGGATTTGGCGGAAGAGCCATGGGTTGCGGATCACGCCGCGGCCGATCATCAAACCCGCGGCGCCGGTGAGCGCCAGAACCTCGTCGGCTTTGTCGGCGGAGTAGATGTTGCCGTTCGCGAGGACGGGGCAGGGGAGCTCCTCGACGGCGCGGGCGATGAACTCGTAACGCGGAGCGCTGCGATACATCTCCTTCACGGTGCGGGCGTGGACCGTGACCAGGTCTAACGCGTGCTTCGCGAAAATCGGCAGCAGCTCCTCGAAGACTTCGGTATCGTCGAATCCGATCCGCGTTTTCACCGTGAACGGCACCTGCTGGATCGCTTCGCGCAGCGCGCCGAGAATATGATCCACCCGCTCCGGATCGCGCAGCAGACCGCCACCCGCGCACTTGCGGTAAACGATCGGCACCGGGCAGCCGAGATTCAGATCGATCGCCGCGACCGGGTGCAGCTGCAGCTCACGTGCGGTGCGGACGAGGGCGGCGATGTCGTTGCCGATCATCTGCGCCACCACCGGGCGGCCGGTGGGGTTCTGCGTGATCGAGGAAAGGATGTCGCGGTCCAGCCGTGAATCAGGCAGCACGCGGAAGTATTCCGTGAAGTAAACGTCAGCGTTTCCGGAGCCGCTGATGAGGCGCATGAACGGCAGGTCGGTGACGTCCTGCATCGGCGCGAGCGCGAGCACTGGCTCCTGGGAAGCGAGCAATCTCCGGAGTTCAGCAGCGTGGGTCATGACTCGTTAGGCGCGCCTGTGCTGTCGCCCTGCGGGCGACACGGGTTTGGGCGAGGCTCTCATGCGAGATGTAAGCACATACCCGTGCGGCGCAGAGCGCCGCAGCTACAGGAGCAGCGGCAGCGCCGGTATCATTGCCCGCTGCGGTTGCGCGCTTCGACTGCGGCCGGCGCAGCGGCGGTCGCGGCGGCATACTTCGGGTTCTTCACCTGCTTCCGGATTGCCTCGAACACTTTGCGAATCGCGATGCGGCTGCCGTTGTTCGCCAGGACGGCAGGAAGAGCGCCGCCGCTGTCGGTGTAGATGGTGTAAATCGCGCGCGTGGCTCCGGATTCGTGCGGCTCCAGGAGCCATCCGCCCTCGCACACATTCACTCTCAACACGCCGGGCTTCTGCGGCGGGCCCTGGTCATTTGCGGGCTGCCAGCGGATCCAGTAGATCGGCCCATCCGGGCTGAGCCACCGCTGATGCCGGGAGCGCAGCGTGTAATCACGATCGCTCACCAGCGGCAACTCCAGGCGTTGGTACGCGAGCACGGTGTCCTTCTCACGCTTCAGCACCCGCGTCTCGGACGTGTAAGGCATAAACCGCGGATACGATTCGCTGTCGTCGATCACCGCGAAGACAGCGCCGGGCGCGGCCTCGATCACGCCGATGGCGCGGAACTCCCGCAGCGAGGAGCCTGGCCGGGTGCGGCTGTGGATGACCACGTCTTTCCCGGCCGATTCCTGCGACCACCCCTCCTGTGGATCGGTACTCTGCGCCCGCTGATACGGCGGGTTCAG
Organism: Chthoniobacterales bacterium; assembly: GCA_013695905.1. Classification (GTDB taxonomy): domain Bacteria; phylum Verrucomicrobiota; class Verrucomicrobiia; order Chthoniobacterales; family UBA10450; genus JACCTI01. The sequence continues at coordinate 1,753 of JACCZQ010000113.1, read as the reverse complement.
TCGCGCCGGCTTCTCGGCCGCGGTCAAGAGCGGGACCAGCAGCAGGACGAGCGCGATCAGGGGGAGCCGGAGCATGGCGGGGGTTGCGATCACACCATAAAATCGGATTTAGCCAGAAAAACGGCTCCCTCGCGCCAGGGACGGCGGCGAGGAATAACGGGATAAACAGCAGGCAATCTGCCAGATTGGGAGTGTTGAACCCGGAGCCACTCAGCGAGATCGAGACGCCGGCCATGATCGTGGACCGCGACCGGCTGCAGCAAAACATCGCGCAAATGCAGTCGCTCGCGGACGGGCGCGGGGTGCGCCTGCGGCCGCACATTAAAACGCACAAATGCGTCGAGATCGCGCAGCTGCAGCTCGCACAGGGCGCGTTGGGTGTGACGGCTTCGAAGGTGGAGGAGGCGCTGGTGTTTATCGCGGCCGGGGTGCGGTCGGTGACCGTCGCCTATCCGATCGTTGACCGGAGAAAGCTGGCGCGCCTGCTCCGGGGAGCGCAGGCACACGGCACCGAGTTGCGGGTCGTGGTTGACAGCGCTGCTGGCTTCGAGGCGCTGACCCGCGGCTCACAGGATGCTGGCACGGTCGTCGGTGCATTCGTGGAAGTGGATGTCGGCCTGCGCCGGTGCGGCCTCACTGAGCACGACCCGCAGCTGGTGCCGCTCGCGCGTGCCGTTCACGAGAATCCCACGACAAAATTTATGGGTTTACTGTCACACGCCGGCCATGCCTACGCCGCCAGTAGCCGGGAGGAAGTCGCAGCGATCGCGGCGGAGGAATGTCAGATCCTGCAGCGTGTCCGCCAGCACCTGGAGAAGGCGGGCATCCCCGTGCCGGAAGTTTCCGTCGGCTCCACGCCGACGGTGCTGGCGAGCGACAGCTATGACGGGATTACCGAAATCCGTCCGGGAAATTACGTGTTCCTCGATCGCACGCCGGTGCGGCTGGGGCTGGCCACCATGGCGCAGGTGGCGCTTTCTGTGGTTTCGACGGTGGTCAGCCGGAACGATGACTTTCTCATTATCGATGCCGGTTCGAAGGTGCTGAGTTCTGATCTGGGCGCGCATGGAACAGCGGGTGTCGATGGTTACGGGCTCGCGTTCACCGAGTCCGGCGAGCAGCTGCAGGTGGTGCGGCTGTCGGAGGAACATGGATTCGTGGCGCGTGGTGGAGCGGATCTTCCAATCGGCACGAGGCTGCGGATTGTGCCGAATCATTCCTGCCCGGTAGTGAATCTGGCGGATGAGCTGGTGGTCGTTTCGGATGGGGAGGTGGTAGGTCGCTGGCGCGTCGCGGCGCGCGGAGCGTTGTAGCTGTCGCCCTGTGGGCGACACGGGTATGTGCGTGCCACTCGTGCTTGCGGGAGCCCAGACCCCGTGCGGCGCATAGCGCCGACAGCTACAGGGCGCACTCAGGCGCGGTCGATTGTTACGATTTCGCCGGCGTAGGGCCATTCGTCTGCGTTCTCGACCAAGCCGGCGCGGACGGGGTTCTCGCGCACGTAGTTCCATTTTTCGCTGTAGCTCTCGTTGGAGCGCAGAACGTGGTCGAAGAACCCGCGTTGCCATAGGGGATCGTTCGGGAACGTTCGGACGATCTGTTTCCCGAGGCACTGCTTCAGCAGGCTGATCCAGCGCGTGAGCTGAAACTCGGCGTCACCGCGGACGAACAGGTGCACGTGATCAGGCATGATGACGTAGCGGCCGACGGCGATGTTGTGCTCTGTCGCGGCACGTTCGGCGAAGCTGATGAA